>DASQPY010000320.1:0-8868 GCA_035643735.1 Actinoallomurus sp.
TGGTCGCCGGCATCGTCATCGGCGGTCCCACCCTGCGGCTGCGCAGCGACTACCTGGCCATCGTCACCCTCGGCTTCGGGGAGATCATCCGGATCATCGCCAACAACCTCGACGTCACCGGCGGACCGGACGGCATCTACGGCATCCCGGGGCTGCTCGGCGACTCCGTGACGGACCCGGTGGTCTTCTACTACGCCGTGCTGGTGATCGTGGCCGTCGCGGTGCTGCTGGCCGGCCGCCTGGGCGGGTCGCGCATCGGCCGTGCCTGGCGGTTCGTCCGCGAGGACGAGGACGCCGCCGAGGCGATGGGCGTGCACACCTACAAGGTGAAGCTGGCCGCGTACATGGCCGGAGCGGTGTGGGGCGGCCTGGCCGGCGTGCTGTTCGCCGCCCAGCTCTCGGCGATCTCGCCGGCGAGCTTCACGTTCCTGCAGTCCGCGCTGGTGCTGATGGCAGTCGTACTGGGCGGCATGGGCTCGACACCGGGCGTGGTGCTCGGCGCGATCGTGGTCAGTCTCCTGCCGGAGATCCTGCGCGGCCTGGCCGACTACCGGTTCTTCGCGTTCGGCGTGCTGCTGATCATCGCGATGATCGCCCGGCCGCAGGGCCTGTGGCCCCATCGATCGAGGGAGCGGTGATGCTGGAGGTCGAGGACCTGAGGCTGAGCTTCGGCGGCGTACGCGCCGTGGACGGGCTCACCTTCCACGTCGGGGAGGGCGAGATCGTCTCGGTCATCGGCCCGAACGGCGCGGGCAAGACGTCGGTGTTCAACTGCGTCACCGGCTTCTACAAGCCGACCGGTGGCCGGATCAGGCTGAACGGCACCGACGTGACCGGCGGCCGTCCGTCGTCGATCACGGCGCAGGGCATCGCCCGTACCTTCCAGAACCTCCGGCTCTTCGGCGAGATGTCGGTGCTGGACAACGTGCGGGCCGGCACACACCTGTGGCTCCGGCAGCGGATCGCGGACGCGCTCCTGCACACACCGCGTTACCGCCGCACCGAGCGTGAGGCCACCGAGGAGTCCGACAAGTGGCTCGACTTCGTGAAGCTGCGCGGCGACCGGGCCGGCCTCGTGCGCAACCTGCCGTACGGCGAGCAGCGCCGGGTGGAGATCGCGCGGGCGCTGGCCCGGCGGCCGGGGCTGCTGCTGCTCGACGAGCCCGCGGCCGGCCTCAACCACGGGGAGAAGGCCGAACTCCTCGACCTCATCCGGCGGATCCGCGACCTCGGCATCACGATCGCGCTCATCGAGCACGACATGGGCCTGGTCATGGAGGTGTCGGACCGCGTGGTCGTGCTCAACTTCGGGAAGGAGATCGCCGACGGCACGCCCGAGGAGGTACGCGGCGATCCGGCGGTGATCGAGGCCTACCTCGGACGCGACGCCGATGAGGCCGAGGTCGAGGCGGCACGGGAGGAGGTCAGCGGTGCTCGAGGTGAGTGATCTGGAGGTCGCCTACGGCGGGGTGCGTGCCCTGCGCGGCCTGTCGCTGACCGTGGGCGACGGCGAGATCGTCGCGCTGCTGGGCAACAACGGCGCGGGCAAGACGACCACGCTCTCGGCGGTGTCCGGTCTGGTACGGCCCGCTGCGGGCCGCATCACGTATGAGGGCGACGACATCACGCGCGCCGCTCCCCCGAAGATCGTCGCCCGTGGGCTGGTGCACGTACCGGAGGGGCGGCGGATCTTCAGCACGCTCAGCGTGCACGAGAACCTCATGCTCGGCGGCTACCTCGTACGCGACGCCAGGGAGCTGGACCGCCGTACCGGCCGGGCGTACGAGCTGATGCCCAAGCTCGCCGAGCGGCGGGACCAGCAGGGCGGCACGCTGTCCGGGGGTGAGCAGCAGTTGCTCGCCATCGGCCGGGCGCTCGTGGCCGAGCCGCGGCTCCTCATGCTGGACGAGCCGTCGATGGGGCTGGCACCGCTGGTCGTCGCGGCGGTGATGGACGTCATCCGTGAGATCAACGAGGCCGGCTCCGCCGTGCTCCTGGTCGAGCAGAACGCCAAGGCCGCTCTCAAGATCGCGCATCGCGGCTACGTGATCGAGAACGGCAGGCACGTGCTCGACGGGCCTGCGGGCGAACTGGCCGCCGACACGCGGGTGGTCGAGGCCTATCTCGGCGGTGTCGCGTGATCGAGACCGTCGACTACCACAGCGCCGGCGAGCCGTTCCGCATCGTGCTGTCCGGCGTACCCGACCTGCCCGGTGCCACCGTACGCGCGCGGCGGGCGGCGGTCCCCGAGGAGGCCGACGCCGTACGCCGCCTGGTGTGCCACGAGCCGCGCGGCCACGCCGACATGTACGGCTGCTTCCTCGTGCCGCCGGACGACGACGGCGCCCACCTCGGCGTGCTGTTCTGGCACAAGGACGGCTACTCGACGGCGTGCGGGCACGGCACCATCGCGCTCGGCGCCTGGGCGGTCGAGTACGGGCGGGTAGCCTCCGCCCCGGACGGTGAGACCGACGTGGTCATCGACGTGCCGTCCGGCCGGGTGACCGCGCGGGTGCGCCGCGCGGAGGGCCGGCTCGTGTCCGTATCCTTCCGCAACGTTCCGGCCTACGTTCTGGCGCGCGACGTGCCGTACGGATCGGCGCGGGTGGACGTCTCCTACGGAGGGGCCGTGTACGTCTCGGTGCGCGCCGGCGACCTCGGGCTGTCCGTGACACCGGACTTGCTGCCCGAGCTGATCGCGGCGGGTCGTGCGGTCAAGGCCGCGCTCACGCCCCGGGTCGACCATCCCGACGGGATCTACGGCACCATCCTGTACGAGGAGCTGCCGGACACGCCGGAGGGACCGCACCAGCGCAACGTCACCGTGTTCGCCGACGGGCAGGTGGACCGGTCACCGTGCGGCTCGGGCACGTCCGCCCGGCTCGCCCTGCTCTCCCCCGACGGCGTACTGACCCACGACTCGATCGTCGGCAGCCGCTTCCTGGGGCGGATCGTGGATCGCACCGAGGCCGGGGTCGTCACCGAGATCGAGGGCACGGCGTACAGGACGGGCGAGCACCGGTTCACCCTCGACCCGGACGACACCCTCGGCACCGGGTTCGTCCTCCGGTGATCAACATCGAGGCCCTGCCCACCGAGAGCGAGGCGGCGGACGTCCTCGAACGGGCGCTGCGGTCGGGTCTGGACCCGGAGGCCGGCCCGGCACGGTCCGTCGCGGACGTCCCGGCCGGCCAGATCCTCCTCATGCCCGCCGCGGTACCCGGGTACGCGGGTGTGAAGATCGCCACGGTGGCGCCCGGCAACCGCGAGCTGCCCCGGATCCAGGGCGTGTACCTGCTGCTGGATGGGGGGAGCCTCACGCCGATCGCCCTCTTGGACGGTGTGGCGCTGACCGCGATCCGTACTCCGGCGGTGTCCGCGCTGGCCGTACGGCACCTCGCGGCGCCGGACGCGAGCCACCTGGTCGTCTTCGGCACCGGCCCGCAGGCGTGGGGGCACGTCCGTGCGCTGTGCGCCGAGCGGCCGGTCGAGCGCGTGACGGTCGTGGGCCGCGGTGGTACGGAGGGATTCGTGGCGCGGTGCCGGGCGTCGGGCCTGGACGCCTCGGCGGGTACGCCGGACGCGGTGGGCGGTGCGGACATCGTCGCCTGCTGCACGACCGCGCGCGAGCCCCTCTTTCCCGGAGGTCTCGTGCCCGCGCGCGCCGTCGTGGTCGCGGTCGGCTCGCACGAGCCGAGCGCGCGGGAGGTCGACGGCGACCTCGTGGCGCGCTCGGAGGTGTTCGTGGAGTCGCGGGCGGCGGCGCTGCGCGAGGCGGGCGACCTGGTCATCCCCGGGGTGACGCGCGCCCCGGCCAACCTGGCCGAGCTGGTGACCGGCACGCCGCGGACCGGCGCCGACCGCCCACGGTTGTTCAAGAGCGTCGGCATGGCCTGGGAGGACCTCGTCGTCGCCGTGGCGGCCTACGAGAGGAGGAGGGGTGAGTGAGCTGAACCTGCCGTCGCTGGGAACGCGGCAGAACGTCCGCGACCAGATCGCGCAGGCACTCCGCGCCTCGCTGGTCGCGGGCGAGATGCGCCCCGGCGTCGTCTACTCCGCGCCGACCCTGGCCGAGCGGTTCGGTGTCTCACCCACGCCGGTACGCGAGGCGATGCTGGACCTGGTCAAGGAGGGTCTGGTCACCGCGGTGCGCAACAAGGGTTTCCGGGTGACCGAGCTGTCCGACCGGGACCTGGACGAGATCACCGAGGTACGCGCGCTGATCGAGGTGCCGACCGTGGGCCGCGTCGCCGCCTCCGCCGAAGGCGCCGAGGAGCTGCGCCCGCTCGCCGAGTCCGTCGTGGCCGCGGCCGAACGCCGCGACATCCTCGGCTACATCGAGGCCGACCAGGTCTTCCACCTGGAGTTGCTCGCGCTCGGCGGCAACGCGCACCTCGTCGAGGTGGTACGCGAGCTGCGGCATCGTTCCCGCCTGTACGGAGTGCCCAGCCTTGCCGAACGCGGCGAACTCCTGCCCTCGGCGCGCGAGCACCTTCGGCTGCTCGACTTAGTGACCGCAGGCGACGTCGAGGCCGCCGAGACGCTGATGCGCCATCACCTCCGTCATGTCCGTGGCATCTGGGCCACCCCGCCGAAGGCCGGTCGGTAGGCGGCGCGCCCGCCGCTGATGGCGCGTGGGTGACCGCGCGAACGTTCGCCCAACCGGCGTCTCCTCGGGAGGTCGGTCAGCTTCCAGACGGCCAGCAAGGTGCTCAACGGAGGCAGCGTACGGGTCTCCCCGGAGACCGCGGCCCGGATCGTCGCCGTGGCCGAGAGCCTGGGTTACCGTCCCAACACGATCGCCAGGAGCCTGGTCCGGCAGACCACGGGCACGCTCGGGCTCATCGCCAGTGACGCGACCGATGTCGCCATCTCCCAGTTCTCCGTGGCCGTCGAGCGGGCGGCCCGCAGGCTCGGGTACGCCGTACTGGTCGGGCACCTGGCCGCCGAAGGTGATGACGGAGCCGACGTCGTACGCATGCTCATCGAGCGCCGCGTGGACGGCGTGATCGCGGCGGCTCCGCAGGTCGAGGAGGATCCCGAGGTCGCCGACCTGCTCCGCGCGTACGTGCCCGCGGTCAGCCTGCACCACGTGCCCGGTGGCCAGGTGCCGGTCATCGGCTCGAACCAGGGTGAGACCGGCCGGCTGGCGACCGAACACCTGATCTCCCACGGCCATCGCCGGATCGGCACCGTCACCGGACCGTTCCGGCGCCGGGTGGTGCGCAGCCGGCTGCGCGGCTATGAGGCCGCCCTGCAGGTGGCGGGTCTCGAACCGGATGAGGACCTGGTCGTGGAGGCGGACTGGACCCCGGGCGGGGCCGCGGCCGCCACCCACCTCCTGCTCACGCGGGTACCGGAGACCACAGCGATCTTCGTGCACAACGACGCGATGGCGATCGGCGTGCTGAGTGCGGTGGCCGGGACGGGACGGCGGGTGGGGACCGACGTCGCGGTCGTGAGCTGCGACGACATGCCGTTCGCCGAGTACCTGACGCCCTCGTTGTCCACGGTCAGGGTGCCGTTGGCCGAGACCGGCGAGCGAGCGGTCGAACTGCTGCGCCAAAGCATCTCGGGCACGCCCGTCACCACCGAGCCGCTGCTTCTTCCGGTCGAGCTCATCGTCCGGGACTCGTGTGGTGAGGAGACCGAACAGGAGGAAGAGTGAACCGCATCGTGGTGGACCCGGGCCGGTCTCTCGGTCACCTGAACCGGAATGTCTTTGGTGGATTCGTGGAGCATCTGGGCCGATGCATCTACGGCGGCCTGTATGAGGAGGGCTCTCCGCCGGCCGATTCCCGGGGCTTCCGCAAGGACGTGCTCGGGCTCTTACGGGAGCTCCGGCTGGGTGTCCTGCGCTGGCCCGGCGGCAACTTCGTCAGCAACTACCACTGGGCGGACGGCATCGGGCCCCTAGAGGCCCCGGCCCCGGCGGCCCGAGCTGGCATGGGGCGGCGAGGAGTCCAACCGTTTCGGGACCGATGAGTTCATCGCCTACTGCGCCGAGCTCGGCACCGACCCCTACATCTGCCTCAACATGGGAACCGGCTCGCTCGAGGAGGCACTCGCCTGGGTCGAATACTGCAACGGCGCCGGTGACACCGCCTGGGCCCGGCGTCGCAGGGAGAACGGCGGGGACGCGCCCTTCGGCGTGCGGTACTGGGGCCTGGGAAACGAGATGTACGGCGACTGGCAGGTCGGCGCGCTCTCGGCCGAGGAGTACGTACGCACCGCGACGCGCTGGGCGCGGGCCATCAAGATGCTCGACCCGGACGCGGTCCTGGTCAGCTGCGGGATGACCGGATGGAGCGAATGGGACCGCGTCGTCATCGACGGCATGGCCTCCCTGGTGGATCTGCACTCCCTGCACATCTATCTACACGGGCTCGGACGACTACTGGACCAACGTGCTCCAGCCGCACCAGGCGGAGCGCGCCATCCGATGCGCCCGTGCCCTCATCGAACGGGCCGCCTACCTGAAGAAGGTCGCGAAGCCGCCCCGGATCGCCTACGACGAATGGAACGTCTGGTTCCGCACCCGGGACGGCGCGCTGGAGGAGCGGTACACCTTCTCCGACGCACTGGCCGTCGCCACCTACCTGAACATCTTCGTCCGCAACTGTGACTGGGTCCGGATGGCGAACCTCGCCCAGATGGTGAACGCCATCGCGCCCATCGTCACCACCCGTGAGACCGCCGTCGTTCAGCCGATCTACTACCCGGTGCTCCTGCACGCCCAAGCCGCCCTGGACGTCGCGGCCGATGTGCACGTCGACGGCCCGACGGTCGCCCCACTGCAGGGTGAGCATCGCAGCCGATGGCCCCACACAGTGGCCGACCTGGGTCCGTTCACCCTGGTGGACGCCGCGGCCACGACCAGCGCGGACCGCGACAGGCTGGCGCTGACGCTGGTGAACAGGAACCCGGACCAGCCCGAGACGGTCGAGATCGTCCTGCGGGACCTCGCGTTCGAGGGCGCCCTCACCATCCGGACGGTCACGGCGGAGCAGCCAGGACGGTCACGTGAGCTGCCCGACGTCGAGGGCGTCCAGATGCGGGAGGGCACCGAGACCCCGCAGGACGGCCGATGCGTCCTGAGCCTGCCCGCACAGTCCTTCACCGTCATCGAGACCTCGACCACCGGCCACTGAGCCCCGCGCGCCGGGCCGGCCCCACACAACCGCGGACCGCTTCAAGGCAAGGAGATCCACGGACATGTCTCTGACCTCACGGATGCGGCACCGTCGTCTCGCGAAGCTCACGGCCGGGCCGGCCGTGGCCCTGCTCCTGGCGGCCCTGACCGGCTGCGGAAGCAGCGGAACGAGCACCGGCTCGCCCGGAACGGCACGCGCCAGCGACACGGTGCTGGCCGGGAAGTCCTGCGATTCGTCCAAGGCCACGAAGCTCACGTTCTGGGCGTGGGTGCCGGGGATGAACCGCGCGGTCGAGGAGTTCAACAAGACCCACCCCACGATCTGCGTCACGCTGGAGAACCCGGGGGCCGGCGTCGATGAGTACGTGATCCTCAACAACACCATGAAGGCGGGCAGCGGCGCGCCCGACGTCGCCGAGGTCGAGTTCGCCGAACTTCCCTCATTCGAGGTACTGCACTACCTGGTGGACCTGTCCAAGTACGGCCTCGGCAGCGAACGGAGCAAGTTCGTTCCCTGGGCGTGGCAGCAGGTCACCCAGGGATCGGCGATCTACGCGATGCCCAGCGACTTCGGCCCGGCCGCCTTCTACTACAACGCGCCCCTCCTGGCCAAGCATCACATCACCCCACCGGCCACCTGGCCCGACTTCGCCAACGCGGCGCTCAAGCTGCACAAGGCGGACCCGTCGGCGACCCTGATCAACTTCGCCCCGGACGATCTGCAGTGGCTGCTGGACATGATGGCCCAGGCGAACGCGTCGCCGTTCGGCTACACCGGCGGCGACTCCCTGAGCATCAACTGGATCGGCCCGGCCCAGCTGAGGTTCGCCGGCTACTGGCAGAACCTCATCAACGCACACGCGGTCACCACGATCAACACCGCGAACACCCGGATACCCACCAACCTCGACAAGGGCGTCATCGCCGCCGCCATCGACTCGGCCTGGGCACCGTCCTACTTCGCCCCCAACGCGAAGAAGACACTGGGCGACTGGCGGGCGGCTCCGCTTCCGCAGTGGACGCCGGGGGCCAGGGTCGAGATGGACTGGGGCGGCTCGACCTACCCGGTGTTCGCGCAGAGCAAGCACCCCGCCGAGGCGGCGCAGTTCGTCCGGTGGCTGACCGCGACCGACGCCGCCTGGAACATCGTGAAGACGCCTCCGTCGTCGCTGTTCCCGGCCTACGTGCCGCTGCTCGACTCCGAGGAGTTCAAGAACATCACCTACCCGGTGTCCGGGTCCTCCCACCCGAACCAGGTGTTCGCGGCCGCGGCCGACCACCTCGCCCCGATCCAGTGGCCGCCGTTCATGCCCGCGGCGATCAGCCAGGCGCTCACCACCTTCGGCTCCGTCGTCAACGGCAAGCAGACCCTGGCACAGGCCTTCCAGACCTTCCAGGACCAGATGGTGAAGTACGCGCGAGCTCAGGGTTTCAAGGTCACCACCTCCTGAGCCACCGCGCTCCGTGGCCGCCAGCGAAAGGAAACAGTCCGTGAGCGATACCGCGGTACGGGCGGCACGGCCCGCCGCGCGGACCCACGCCGTTCACACGGCGTGGGTCCGCCGGCGCGACCGCCGTGGATTCGGATTCATCGCGCCCTTCCTGATCGGGTTCGTGCTCTTCGTCATCGCGCCGCTCGGTTACGCGGCCTACTCCAGCCTCTACACCAGCCGGATCATCGGCGGGACGGTGTTCGCCGGCGCCGACAACTACAC
>DASQPY010000321.1:0-4395 GCA_035643735.1 Actinoallomurus sp.
AGGCCCGCCGGCCGAACCCCTCATTCCGCTCCTGACGAGCGAGCCGCCCGCACAAAGCGCCACAACCCCGCTCACACCCACCGCGGCCTCATCCCGTAGACCTCGATCGGGCCGCTGCCGGATGCTTCGGCCGCCGAAGAACCGTCCGCGTCGCGGGCGCCCGTACTCAAGGCGCGCGGAGGCGGGACCGCGGAGGCCGGGCGGGGGCGACCCGGAGGCGGGTGAAAGCTGACCACCTCTTGACCCTAGGGCTGAGCTGGGCCGAGTCCTGGGCTTCGTCACTACTCCGTAAGAGACTCGTCGACGACTGGGCGTAAAACCGCACAACCCCTCCGTAATCCCCCCACCGATCACCCCAGGTAAGACGCCGTCACCACTCCGTAAGGGTCATCAGGCGACGACCTGGCATAACGTCCCCGGCATGATCGATGTTGTGCTTCCCTGCCTGGACGAGGCGGAGGCCCTGCCCTGGGTGCTCGGCCGGATGCCGGACGGCTACCGCGCGATCGTCGTCGACAACGGGTCCACGGACGGGTCGGCTCAGGTGGCGGCCGCGCACGGGGCTCTGGTCGTGTCCGAGGACCGGCGCGGGTTCGGGGCCGCCTGTCATGCCGGGCTGCTGGCCGCCACCGGCGACATCGTCTGCTTCATGGACGCGGACGCCTCGCTCGACCCGGTCGAGCTTCCCCGCGTCGTCGCGTTGCTGGACACAGAGAAGACCTTGGCGCTCGGCCGGCGCCGGCCCACGGCGCGGAACGCCTGGCCCGCCCACGCGCGCATCGGGAACGCCCTCATCGCCCGGCGTTTCGGACTGCGGGACATCGGGCCCATGCGTGCCGCCCACCGGGAACGGCTGCTCGGTCTCGGGATCACCGACCGGCGCTCCGGCTATCCGCTCGAGATGGTGGTACGCGCCGTCGGGCAGGGCTGGCGGATCGCCGAGATCGACGTCGCCTATCAGGCGCGTACGGGGCGGTCCAAGGTCACCGGTACGGTCCGCGGCACCCTCCAGGCCGTGCGCGACATGCGCCGGGTCCTCGACGAGGGACAGGCCCGATGACGACTCTCCTGGTCATCGCCAAGGAGCCGGTACCCGGGCGGGTCAAGACCCGGCTCACTCCGCCCTACACCCCCCGCCAGGCCGCCGCGATCGCCGAGGCCGCCCTCGCCGACACACTCGACGCCGTCGTACGGACCCCGGCCGAGCGGCGCCTGCTCGCCCTCGCCGGGAAGCCGGGAAGCTGGCTGCCCGAGGGCATCGACGTACGACCCCAGCGAGGCGACGGTCTCGACGAACGGCTCGCCAACGCCTTCGCCGAGGCGGGTGGCCCCGCCGTGCTGGTCGGCATGGACACACCCCAGGTCACCACGGACATGCTCGCCGAGGCGGCCAAGCTGCTCGAGGACAACGACGCGGTGTTCGGGCCGGCCGCCGACGGCGGGTTCTGGCTGCTCGGGCTGCGTACGCCGGATCCCGGCAGGCTGCTCGGGGTCCCCATGTCACGGCCCGACACCGGCGCCCACCAGCTCGAACGGCTTCGCGGGCTGCGGGTCGCGACCCTCCAGACTTTGATCGACGTGGACACCGCCGAAGACGCCGTACGGGTGGCGGCGCAGGCCCCCGGGACGCGGTTCGCCGCGTCGGTGGCGGCGGCATGATCGGCCGCCTGTACGAGGGGTCGCTCGCGGGTCTCGGCCAGGCCCAGATCGAGCACGAGGACGGGCGGACGGAGCGGTTGCCCGTGGATGAGTGGCAGATCGGGCGGCCCGGCGACGACGCTCTGCTGGACCGCTGTGACGGGCCGACGCTCGACATCGGCTCGGGGCCCGGGCGTCTGACCGTCGCGCTCGCCGAGCGCGGGCTGCCGGCGCTCGGGATCGACGTCACGCCGTACGCCGTCGAGTTGACCCGCGCGGCCGGCGGGCTGGCCCTGCTCCGTGACGTCTTCGACCGGGTCCCCGGTGCCGGGCGCTGGGAGACGATCCTGCTCGCCGACGGCAACATCGGCATCGGCGGGAACCCTGCCGTGCTCCTGCGGCGCGTCGCGGCCCTGCTCGGCAGGTCCGGCCGCGCCATCGTCGAGCTCGGCGACGAGACGCGCACCGAATGGATCCGCCTGCGCAATGAATGGCAGGTCAGTGACTGGTTCCGCTGGTCACATGTTGGCGCCGACACCATCGGCGAATGCGCGGACGCAGCCGGGCTGACCGTCGCCGGCACCTGGACGGGAGGGTCCCGGGAGTTCGCCGAACTCATTCCGTGATCCGTACGCCACGCGCCGAGGCCGCGCGCACACGCCGGCACCTTCATCGGCCTCGCAATTGCTGCCGACACCGCGCCGAACCGCGTACTCTCCCCCCATGGGCAAGACGATTCTCACCATTCTCGGCGTACTGCTGTCGATCTGGCTGGTCTTCATCGTGATCGGCATGATCATCTCGGCGTTGAAGTTCCTGATCTGGATCGGCTTTCTCGCGGTCATCGGCGCGATCATCGTGACTCTGGTCAGCAAGATGGCAAAGAGTAAATAAGTAGGGCCTTGTCGGGTGATGTCGGGACCCGCATGATTCGGCCATGAATCTCACTGGTTTGCTCCGCGAGCGTGCGGCCGCGTCCCCGGACCGGATCGCCTACATCTACCAGGACCATCAGGTCACGCTGGCGGAGTTCGACCGTCGGGTGGACGGTGTGGCGGCCGCCCTGCGAGCCTCGGGAGTTGGCCCCGGAGATCGCGTCGCGGTTCTCGACAAAAACTCCCTCCCCCATGTCGAGCTGCTGTTCGGTGCCGCGCGCGCCGGTGCGGTGCAGGTTCCGGTCAACTACCGGCTCGCCGCCGACGAGATCGCCTACATCGTCGACAACGCCAGGGCGCGGGTCCTCGTCGCCGGCGCGGAGTTCGTGCCGATCCTCGATGAGATCGCCGACCGGCTCGAGCACACCGAGCACCTGATCGTCATCGGCCCCACGGAGGCGTACGAGGACTACGCCACCTGGAGCGACCGGGAGAGCGGGGACGCACCGGCCGGTGAGGACGACTCGGGCGAGGTGTTCGTCCAGCTCTACTCCTCCGGCACGACCGGCCTGCCGAAGGGCGTCATGCTGACGCATGACAACTTCTTCGCCCTGCTGCCGATGGTCGACCAGCTCTGGGACCTCAAGCCCGAGAGCGTCAACATGGTCGCGATGCCGATGTACCACATCGCGGGCTGCACGCTCGCCCTCGGCGCTGTCTACGCCGGCATTCCCGGTGTGATCATGCGGGAGCCCGACCCGGTGGCGATCGCCAAGGCGATCGAGGCACACCGGGTCACGCACGTCTTCCTGGTGCCGGTCCTGCTGCTGTTCATGCAGCAGATCCCGCAGGTACGCGAGGCGGACCTGTCCAGCCTGCAGCTGCTGGTGTACGGCGCCTCGCCGATCAGTGACGAGGTGCTCCTCGGCGCGATGCGACTGCTCCCGGGCACCGCGTTCATGCAGGTGTACGGGCTGACGGAGACGACCGGCGCGATCACCTACCTCCCCCCGGAGGATCACGTGCCGGACGGGCCGCGGCTGCGCAGCGCCGGCGTTCCGAACCCCACGACCGAGCTGAAGATCATCGATCCGGGGACCGGCGAGGATCTGCCGCTGGGCCAGGTGGGCGAGATCGTCTGCCGCACCCCGCAGAACATGCGGGGCTACTGGTCGCTGGACCAGGCGACGCGCGACACCCTCCTGCCCGACGGCTGGCTGCGCACCGGTGACGCCGGTTACCTCGACGAGGACGGCTATCTGTTCATCCACGACCGCGTCAAAGACATGATCATCTCGGGTGGCGAGAACATCTACCCGGCCGAGGTGGAGAACGTCCTGATGAGCCATCCGGCGGTGGCCGACTGCGCGGTGATCGGGGTACCGGACCAGAAGTGGGGCGAGACGCCCAAGGCCATCGTGGTCCTGGACGGGCAGGCCACCGAGCGGGAGCTGATCGACTTCTGCCGTGCCAGGCTGGCGCACTTCAAGTGCCCGACCTCGGTCGAATGGATCGACGTGATCCCGCGCAACCCGACCGGAAAGGTTCTCAAGCGCGGCCTGCGCGAGCCGTACTGGAAGGACCAGTCGCGCGCGGTGCACTGAGCCACGGGAGGCCCGAGGGGGAGCATGATTCCGTTTCAGTCCGGCCCGCCGCTGCCACCCGATCGCCTGCGGGCGATCCTCGGCAACGCGATCATGCGCCAGGTCCATCTCGGCTGGCGGATCGAGTCCCAGGTCGACACGTACGCGGTGATGTCCACCGGCGGCAAGGTCAACCACCCGGTCCACCTGCTCGGCACCCTCCTGACGTGCGGGGCGTGGCTGCCCGTCTGGGTGATCCTGGGGCGACGGGCGGTGAGAGGCGTGTCTCCATCACCGTC
>DASQPY010000322.1:0-7583 GCA_035643735.1 Actinoallomurus sp.
CGCGCCTGCTGCGGCAGGTCGCGGGCGCCGGCCTGCTGGGCTCCTATGTCTCCACGGCGGGCCGCGCGCAGTTGGCCGCCGTGGCCGATCCCGGTGCCGACCGGATCCGCCGGGCGGTCGGTGCCGGGATCCTCGGGCTGATTCCCCTGCAGGCGTCGCTGGCGGCCCTTACTGGCGCGCTGCCGGTGGCCGCGGCGGTGGCGGCGGGCTTTCCACTCGCTCGCCGGCTCTCGAGAAAGGTTTCCCCGACATGACGCTGAAGTACGGCTACGGCACCAACGGATTCGCGAACCACCGGCTCGACGACGCGCTGATGATCATCTCCGACCTCGGCTACCAGGGCGTTGCCCTCACGCTCGACCAGGACCACCTCGACCCGTACGCGCCGGACGTGTCCCGGCAGGTGGCGGCGCTGGCGGGCCGCCTGGACCGGCTCGGGCTCGGCGTGGTGGTCGAGACCGGCGCGCGTTACCTGCTCGATCCGTGGCACAAGCACGCGCCGACGCTGGTCAGCGACGAGGGCCGGGAACGGCGGATCGACCTGCTGGAGCGGGCGGTGCGGATCGCGGCCGACCTCGGCGCCGAGGCCGTGTCATTCTGGAGCGGCATCAAACCCGCCGGGGTGCCCGACACGGTCGCCGCCGACCGCCTCGTCGCCGGCTGCGCGAGGGTCGTCGCCGCGGCCGACGAGGCGGGCGTGCCGCTGGGCTTCGAACCGGAGCCCGGCATGTTCGTCGAGGATCTCGACGGCTATGACCTGCTGTTCGAGCGGCTCGGCCGGCCGACGTGTTTCGGCCTCACCCTGGACATCGGCCACTGCCGCTGCCTGGAGCGCGAGTCCGTGCCCGACTGCGTACGCCGCGCCGGGCCCCGCTTGGTCAACGTGCAGATCGACGACATGCGCCGAGGCGTGCACGAGCATCTGCAATTCGGCGAAGGAGAGATCGACTTCCCGCCGGTGCTGGCCGCGCTCGCCGAGATCGGCTATCGGGGCCTGGTCGCGGTGGAGCTCCCCCGCCACAGCCACGCCGCTCCGGACGTCTGCCGAAGATCCTTGGATTTCCTGCGTACGGCCGAGCCCGCGGAGGGCGCTGCATGAACGGCGAGCTGCGGAAGACGTTGGGCGCGCGCCTGACCGAGAGCGGCGCGCAGTGGCTGGACGCGGCCGCGGAACGGATCGCCGCCGACGCCGATGCGATCCGGCCGCTGTTCCCCGCCGCCGGACGGCACTGCGGGCGCGCCCAGCTCGACCCGGAGGCGGGCGAGCACGGCTGGACGGTCGACGACGCCGTGCGTGCGTTCCTGCTGACGCGCCTGCCGCTGACGGGACCGGCCCTGGCGAAGGAGGTCGACGACCTGTACCGCTACGGCGACGCCGCGGAGAAGCGTGGTGTGCTGCGCGCCCTCCACCTGCTCGACCTGGGCGACGAGGCGCTGCCGCTCGTCCATGACGCGCTGCGGACCAACGACACCCGGCTGATCGGCGCCGCCCTCGGCCCGTACGGCGCGGCGCACCTCGACCCGCACGCGTACCGGCACGGGCTGCTCAAGTGCGTCTTCACCGGCGTACCGCTGGCCGAGGTGGCCGGGCTGCGGGAGCGCCGCGACGCGGAGCTCGCCCGCATGTTCAGGGCCTTCGCGCGGGAGCGGGTCGCGGCCGGGCGTCCCGTACCGGCCGACGTATGGCTCGTCACCGACCCAGAGGAGGACTGAGATGCGCATCTTCGACCCGCATATCCACATGACCTCACGGAGCACCGACGACTACGAGGCGATGTACGCCGCGGGCGTCCGTGCCCTGGTCGAGCCCGCGTTCTGGCTGGGCCAGCCCCGGACGTCGGTCGGGAGCTTCACCGACTACTTCGACGGGCTGGTCGGCTGGGAGCCGTTCCGCGCCGGCCAGTTCGGGATCCGGCACCACTGCACGATCGCGCTCAACCCCAAGGAGGCGAACGACCCCCGCTGCCGCGCCGTGCTCGACGTGCTGCCGCGCTATCTGGCCAAGGACGGCGTGGTCGCGGTCGGCGAGATCGGCTACGACGCGATGACGCCCGACGAGGACTCGGCGTTCGCCGCTCAGCTGCGGCTGGCCATCGAGCACGACCTGCCGGCGCTCGTGCACACGCCGCACCGCGACAAGGCCATGGGCACGCGGCGTTCGCTCGAAATGGTGACCGAGTCCGGCATCCTTCCCGGACGGGTGGTCATCGACCACCTGAACGAGGTGACGGTGGGGCCGGTGCACGACTCCGGGTGCTGGATGGGGTTCTCGATCTACCCGGACACGAAGATGGACGAGGAACGCATGGTGCGCGTCCTCGCCGAGTACGGCACCGACCGGATGCTGGTGAACTCCGCCGCCGACTGGGGACGCAGCGACCCGCTGAAGACGGCCAAGACGGCCACGGCGATGCTGGCCGGAGGCTTCACCGAGGACGACGTCGACAAGGTGCTGTGGCGCAACCCCGTCGCGTTCTACGGGCAGAGTGGCCGGCTCGACCTCGGCGACCTCGACCCGGCGGAACCCGCCGCGACGTACGCCGGCAACTCGGTGCTGCGCGGGGAGCGGTGAGATGCGCTTCCGCCATCCCGACGGCACGCTCGTGCACCTCGCGTACTGCACGAACGTCCATCCCGCCGACGACCTCGACGGGGTGCTCGCCCAGCTCGCCCGCTACGCGGAGCCCGTACGCGAGCGGCTCGGCGCCGGTTCGCTTGGCCTGGGACTGTGGCTGGCGGCCGACGTCGCCCGGGCGCTGGCCGACGACGCGGCCCTCACCCAGCTGCGCGGCGAGCTCGCCGCCCGGGGGCTCGAGGTGGTCACCCTCAACGGCTTCCCGTACCGCGCCTTCCACGCCCCGGTGGTGAAGGGGGCCGTGTACAAGCCGGACTGGACGGAGCGGGCGCGGCTCGACTACACGCTGGACCTCGCCCGCGTCCTCCAGCGGCTCCTGCCGGACGACGCGGCGCGCGGCAGCATCTCGACGCTCCCGTTCGGCTGGCGCGACCCCTGGCCCGCCGAGCGCGACGACGCCGCCCGGCGGCAGCTCGACCTGCTCGCGCGGGAGCTGGCGCGGCTGGATCGGCCGGTGCGCGCCGCGATCGAACCCGAGCCTGGCTGTGTCATCGAGACGACCGACCGGCTGCGGCGCACGCTCGCCCAAGCCGACACCGAGTGGATCGGAAGCTGCCTGGACCTGTGCCACCTCGCGGTCGGGTTCGAGGACCCGGCCGGCGCCGTGGCCGCCGCGGCTCCCGTGGTCAAGGCGCAGGTGTCCTGCGCCCTGCAGGCCGACGACCCGACGGACCCGGCGACCCTCAAGGCGCTCTCGGCCTTCGCCGAGCCGCGTTTCCTGCACCAGACGCGGGCGGCGGACGGCCGGAGCTGGGACGACCTCGACGCGGCGCTGAACGCCGGCGGCCCGGGCCCGTGGCGGGTGCACTTCCACATCCCGCTGCACGCCGAGCCCGAGCCGCCCCTCACCACCGCGCACGACACCCTGCTCGACACGCTCGACGTCCTGCTCGGCGGCCCGGCTGCACTCGTCGACCACCTGGAGGTCGAGACCTACACCTGGGACGTCCTCCCCGCCGAGCACCGCCCCAGTGGAGAAGCGACCCTGATCGACGGCATCGCCGACGAGCTCGCCTGGACACGTGACCGTCTACTCGCCCTCGGACTCCGTGAGGTGACCCCATGACCAGCAACGACCGCCGACCGGTCGTCGTCCTCGACGTCGTCGGCCTGACCCCCCGGCTGCTGGAGCACATGCCCAACGTCGCCGCGGTCGGCACGGCCGGGTTCACCGCCGCGCTCACCACCGTCTTCCCCGCCGTCACCTGCTCCGTGCAGTCGACGCTGCTCACCGGGGCTCCCCCGCGCGACCACGGGATCGTCGGCAACGGCTGGTACTTCCGCGACCTCGGCGAGATCTTCCTGTGGCGCCAGCACAACGCACTCGTCCAGGGCGAAAAGGTCTGGGACGCGGCACGCCACCGAACCCCCGGCTACCAGGTGGCCAACGTGTGCTGGTGGTACGCCATGGGCGCCGCCACCGAGCATCTCATCACGCCCCGCCCGATCTACCACGCCGACGGCCGCAAATCGCCGGACTGCTACACGCGCCCCCCGGAGCTACACGATGAGCTGACCGCCGAGCTCGGCCCGTTCCCGCTGTTCTCCTACTGGGGGCCGACCGCGTCGATCACATCCTCGCGCTGGATCATCGACGCCGCGCAGCGGATCCTCGCCGCGAAGGACCCCGACCTCCTGCTCGTCTACGTCCCCCACCTCGACTACGACCTCCAGCGATACGGCCCGGACGGGCCCGAAGCGATCGCCGCCGCACGCGAAGTAGACACCGCGCTCGGCCCGCTGCTCGACGCCGCGCGGAACCGCGACGCCGCCATCGTTGCGCTGAGCGAGTACGGCATCACCGCCGCCCACCGACCCGTGGACATCAACCGCGCGCTGCGCCGCGAGGGCCTGCTCCAGGTACATACACAAGCCGGTATGGAATACCTCGACCCATGGGCCTCTCGCGCCTTCGCCGTCGCCGACCACCAAGCCGCCCACGTCTACGTCGCCGATCCCACCGACATCCCACGCGCACGAGACATCGTGGCCGCCTTGCCGGGCGTAGCCGAGGTCCTCGACGAGGCGGGCAAGTCCGCCTACGCGATCGACCATCCGCGGGCCGGCGAGCTGGTCGCGGTAGCCGAGCCGGACGCCTGGTTCACGTATTACTACTGGCTCGACGACGCGCGCGCGCCGGACTTCGCGCGCTCCGTCGAGATCCATCGCAAGCCCGGATACGACCCGGCCGAGCTGTTCCTCGACCCGGCCGACCGCCTGGTGAAGGCCCGCGCCGCAACCGCCCTCGTCCGCAAGAAGACCGGGCTGCGCTACACGATGTCGGTCGTGCCGCTCGACCCGTCGTGCGTGCGCGGCAGCCACGGCCGGCTGCCGGACTCGCCCGCCGACGGCCCCGTGCTGCTCTGCTCCGAGTCGGCCCACGGGCGGGAGACGTACGCGGCGGCCGAGGTGAAGGAACTTTTGCTGCGGCTGAGCGGACTGCCGAGCGACGTCGCGTCTCTGACCAAGTGATTCACGACTCCCGGAGGGAATTCATGCCGCGACCGATCACCCTGTTCACGGGCCAGTGGGCCGACCTGCCGTTCGAGGATGTGTGCAGGCTCGCGTCCGAATGGGGCTACGACGGGTTGGAGATCGCCTGCTGGGGTGACCACTTCGAGGTCGATAAGGCGCTCGCCGACGACGCGTACGTGCGGGGCAGGCTCGACATCCTGGACAAGCACGGCCTGAAGGTCTGGGCGATCTCGAACCACCTCGTCGGCCAGGCCGTCTGCGACCACCCGATCGACGAACGTCATAAGGCGATCCTGCCGGCGCGCATCTGGGGCGACGGCGAGGCCGAGGGCGTACGGCGGCGTGCGGCCGAGGAGATGAAGGACACAGCGCGGGCCGCCGCCAAGCTGGGCGTCCGCACGGTCGTGGGGTTCACGGGTTCGTCGATCTGGCACACCGTCGCGATGTTCCCGCCGGTGCCCGAGTCGATGATCGAGGCCGGATACCGGGACTTCGCCGACCGCTGGAACCCGATCCTCGACGTCTTCGACGAGGTCGGTGTCCACTTCGCGCACGAGGTGCACCCCAGCGAGATCGCCTACGACTACTGGACGACCGTGCGCACGCTGGAGGCGATCGGGCACCGGGAGGCGTTCGGGCTCAACTGGGACCCGTCGCACTTCGTCTGGCAGGAGCTGGACCCGGTGAACTTCCTGTTCGACTTCGCCGACCGCATCCGCCACGTCGACTGCAAGGACGCCAAGGTACGTACCGGCGACGGCCGTCGTGGCCGCCTGTCCTCCCACCTGCCCTGGGCAGACCTGCGCCGCGGCTGGGACTTCATCTCGACCGGGCACGGCGACGTTCCCTGGGAGGACTGTTTCCGCGCGCTCAACGCCATCGGCTACGACGGGCCGATCTCGATCGAGTGGGAGGACGCCGGCATGGACCGGCTGGCGGGCGCACCCGACGCACTCGCCTACGTCCGGAGACTCACCGAGATCGAACCGCCGGCCGCCGCGTTCGACGCGGCCTTCGGCTCCGGCGACTGAGCAAAGGTTTTCCGGCATACCACAGGAGAGCCATCGTCAGCTGGCGATGGTCAGCGTCAGCGGAAAGGTGAACCGATGAGACACACAGGTAGTTCCGGCGCACGTCCATTTCTCCGACCACGCCTCGTGGCGCAGGCAGCGGTAGGACTGTCGGTCGCGATGGTCTGCGGGCTGGGGGTGCAGTCTGCATCCGCCTCGTCGTCCGCTGTCGCGGAGGACCCCGGATATACCACGCTCTTCGACGGCACGGCGACCGGCACGCCACACTCTCTCGACAAATGGCTCCAGGTCGGGGCGGGCGACATGGAGCTCCAGCCGGACGGCTCGCTGATGACCAACGGCGGGCTCGGGATGCTTTGGTTCCCGGGCCAGGAGTACGGCAACATCTCCTACCGGGTCGACTACAGGGATCCCCTGCCGGTGAACGGGGCGACCAACGGCGGCGTCTTCGTACGCTTCCCAGACCTGAGGACCCCTCTCGCCAACCGCCCCACCGGCTACACCTACAACTGGCCCGGCAGCTCCGGACCGTTCCCACCGGCTCAGACCTACAGCAGCGACCCGACCAGCGCCGACTCCGGAAACCGCGCCTATTGCGGCAGGACGGGGGCGGCCAACGGCGACAGCCTGAACGCGAAGGCGTGGTACTCCATCTACTGCGGAGAGGAGATCCAGGTCCTCGACGGCACCAACGGTGACGCGATCAAGACTGGCTCGGTCTACAACTTCGCCAACCTGGACGCGACAACGTCGCACGTGACCGAACGCGCCAAGGATCAGTGGCACACGATGGAGATCCGCCTCGTGGGCCAGCAGTACACCATCCTGGTCGACGGGCAGGTCGTGAACCAGTACGACAACGCCATCCCCCAGCGTTCGTCGCGCGGCGGCGACCCGCCCTCGACGTCACGCCAGTTCGCAACCGGCTTCGTCGGGATACAGAACCATGAGAGCGGCCTGTTCTACCGCAATCCCCGGGTCAAGGAGCTGACCGCTCCGCCGAAGAACACCGTCCGGCCCACCGTGGGCGGCTCCGGCTACGTCGGCCATCAGCTCACCTGCACCAGGGGTGAGTGGGACAACATGGACGGCGGAAGCTTCCAGTACGCCTGGTTCCGCAGTAACCCGTCGCCCAGTGTTCCGCAAGGCACCTCTCCCACGGCGGCGCAGCTCGGCACAGTCCAGGTTTCCAACGCGAAGCACTACACGGCGAGCGCCGACGACGTCGGCAAGGTCGTCTGGTGCCAGGTCACCGCGACCAACGCGCAGGGCGGTACGGCCTGGGCGACCAGGCAGGCGCCGGCCGTGCAGTGAATGCCCCTGACGAGCAGCGCCCCACAACTACCCCACCACCCGGGTGGCTCGGGACCTGGTCGCGAGAAGAAGGCGTGAGCGAAAAGAGTCATCAGGAGAAACCATGGCCAAGCCACATAGAAGCCTGA
>DASQPY010000323.1:0-3015 GCA_035643735.1 Actinoallomurus sp.
ACACGGTCGCGTTCTCCGTGCGGCCCAATGACCCGGACAAGAACCTCACGACCGGCTGGATCGACTGGGTGCAGACGCCGCCCGACAACAACATGGGCATCTTCCGCGACGTGTTCGTCCGCCGGAGCGGCTCAGTGGCACTGGCCAACGCCCACGTGACGACCAGGCTCTCGGTACCGGCCCTGGACAAGGCCGACCTGACGGTCAAGGTCGACGCGCGCAACGACACCGGCGGCCAGGTGACGGCGACCGTGTCGGGCACCGCCGGCGGACTGTCCTTCTCCAAGAAGGTCGCCCTCGCGGCGCACCAGACCAAGACCCTCACCTTCACACCGTCGATGGCGAAGCCGAAGGTCTGGTGGCCGTACGGGATGGGCGGCCAGCCTCTCTATGACCTGAACCTGACCGCGACCGCGGGTGGAACCACCACCGACACCGCGCACGAACGCTTCGGTGTCCGCGACGTGAAGTCGTCGCTGAACTCCGACGGCGCCCGCACGTACAAGATCAACGGCAGGCCACTGCTGATCCGCGGCGGTGGCTGGTCGCCGGACCTGTTCCTGCGACCGGACCGTACGTACCTGGCGGACCGGCTTCGCTACACCGGCGACCTGGGCCTGAACACGATCCGGCTCGAAGGGCACCTGGAGCCCGACGACTTCTTCGACCTCGCCGACGAGTACGGCATCCTGACCCTGCCCGGCTGGGAGTGCTGCGACAAGTGGCAGAGCCTGGACGACTGGACCGCCGCGGACCACGCGATCGCGAAGGCGTCGATGGCGGCCGAGGCCGCGCGGCTCCGCGACCACCCCAGCGTCATCTCCTTCCTCATCGGCAGCGACGAGGCGCCGACCAAGCAGGTCGAGCAGGAGTACCTCGACGCGCTGACCGCGGCGGACTGGCCGGACCCGATCGTGCCCGCCGCAGCGGACGTCACCGCGCCGATCACCGGCTCCTCCGGGATGAAGATGACCGGGCCGTACGACTGGGTGCCGCCGAGCTACTGGTACAACAAGCGGGAGGGCGGCGCGTACGGCTTCAACTCCGAGACCGGCGCCGGCCCGGACGTGCCCACGCTCGACACGCTGCACCGGATGATGAGCCCGGGCGAGCTCGACTCCCTGTGGCAGGACCCCGCGGCGAAGCAGTACCACCGCTCCCCCTCGGACACCTTCGGCACGCTCAAGATCTTCGATGACGCGATGACCGGCCGGTACGGCAAGCCGTCCAGCCTCGACGACTACGTCCGCAAGGCGCAGCTCGCCCAGTACGAGGCGGTACGTGCGCAGTTCGAGGCGTACGGCCGCAACTTCACCGACGCGTCGAACCCGTCGACGGGCGTCATCTACTGGATGCTGAACAGCGGCTGGACCTCGCTGCACTGGCAGTTGTTCGACCGCTACCTCGACCAGGGCGGCTCCTACTACGGCGCCCAGGAGGCGAATCGCCCGCTGCACGTGCAGTACTCCTACGACGACAGGTCGGTCGTCGTGGTGAACTCCGCACACGCCGCCGCCTCGAAACTCAGGGTCAAGGCCGACGTGTTCAACGTGGACGGCACCGCGAAGTACACCAAGACCGCGACCGTCCGCGTACCCGGAGACGGAGGCCGTACGACGGCGGTGACCATCCCGTCGATCGGCGGGCTGTCCACCACCTACCTCGTGCGCCTGACACTGAGCGACGCGAAGGGCACCGAGGTCGACCGCAACGTCTACTGGCTGTCGACCAAGAACGACGTCATCGACTGGTCCAAGAACGACTGGTACTACGTCCCGACGTCGAGCTACGCCGATCTGAGCGGCCTTTCCGGCATGGCGAGCGCGCCGGTGAACGCGACCGCGTCGAGCACGACGGGGGCCGGCGGGACCACCACGACCACGGTGACGCTGAGGAACACCGGCACCGGCAAGGTCCCGGCGTTCTATCTGGACACCCATGTCGTCGACACGGCCGGCAGGCCCGTACTGCCGATCCACTGGTCGGAGAACGCGGTCAGCCTGTGGCCCGGCGAGTCGAAGACGCTGACGAGCACCTACCGAACCTCCGACCTGCACGGTTCGCCGGTCAGGGTACGCGTCTCCGGCTGGAACGTCCCGACGCGGACCATCCCGGGTTCGTAGAAGCATCGGACGCGGTCGCGCAGATCGAGAAGGTCTGCGCGACCGCGCCGAGCACCGGCCCGGTGGATGTAGGGCGGGATGGGACGCAAGGCCTCATAGCACCAGGTTGAGCAGCAGGATGAAGACGATCGAGACGACCGAGATGATGGTCTCCATCACCGACCAGGTCTTGATGGTCTGACCGACGCTCATCCCGAAGAACTCCTTGACGAGCCAGAAGCCGGCGTCGTTGACGTGGGAGAAGAACAGCGACCCCGAGCCGATGGCGAGCACGAGCAGGGCCGTGTGCGACGAGCTCATCCCGGCGGCGAGCGGAGCCACGATGCCGGCCGCGGAGATGGTCGCCACGGTGGCGGAACCGGTCGCGAGCCGGATGCCGACCGCGACGAGCCATCCGAGCAGCAGCGCCGAGATGTTCGCGCCGTTCGCGGCCTGCGTGATGGCCTTGCCCACTCCAGCGTCGATCAGCGTCTGCTTGAAGCCACCACCGGCACCGACGATGAGCAGGACGCTCGCGATGGGCGGCAGTGACTCCGCCACGATGGTGGAGACCCGCTCCTTGGTGAACCCGGCCGGCAGCCCGAGCGTGAACATCGCGACCACGACCGCGACGAGCAGGGCGAACAGCGGCGTACCGATCGCGTCGAGCGCCGTACGCAGGGCGCCGTCCTCATCCAGCCAGACGTCGGCGACGGCCTTGGCGAGCATCAGGACGACGGGGAGCAGGACCGTTCCAACCGTGAGAGCGAACCCGGGGCGGCGCCGCGGAGTGCTCTCCTCTTCTTCCTCTTCGGGGACCTCGTCCATCAGCCCGGCGGGCGGCTCGGCGTGCACCCAGCGCGCGGCGACCCGGCCGAAGAGCGGACCGGCGATGATCACGGTCGGAACCGCG
>DASQPY010000324.1:0-6895 GCA_035643735.1 Actinoallomurus sp.
CCCGACCTGCGATGAAGAGCAGTCCGGGAAACGGGAACGCGACGGAGAAGGTCCTCACGGTTCTCCAGGCGCTGGCCGACAACGAGCGCATCGCCGACATCTCCGCCACGACCCGGCTGCCGAAATCGACGGTCCACCGGATTCTGCAGTCGCTCGTCGAGCACCGCTTCGCGCTGAACGCCGGTGACGGGCACTACATCGGCGGCCCGCGAATCCTGACCCTGGCCGGCCGGCTGATGGGGCGGTTCGACCCGGCGCAGCACGCCGACGGCACGCTGCGGCGGCTGCGGGAGGACACCGGCTACACGGTCCATTTCGGCCTGCTGGCCGGCGACGACGTGGTCTACGCCGCGAAGGTGGAGGGCAAGAAGCCGTACCGCATGCCGTCACGGATCGGGATGAGCGTGCGCCTGCACACGACCGCGATCGGCAAGGCCATCCTCGCGACCATGACCGACGAGGCGGTGAGCGCGATCATGGGCCGTACGGGAATGGAGGCCCGTACGCCGGGCACCATCACGTCCGTGCCGGCACTGCTGGAGCACCTGGTCTCGATACGTACGCGCGGATACTCCCTGGATGAGGAGGAGAACGAACCCGGCATCCGGTGCATCGGCGCGGCGGTCTACGACCACACGGGCCGCGCCACGGGCGCGGTGAGCATCTCGACACTCGCCCTCGAACCCTGGGACCGTCCGCTGGCCGAGCTCGCCACCCGGGTACGCGTCTCGGCGAAGGAGATCTCCGAGTCCCTGGGCCACCTGCCTGCCCGGCCGGCGGTGTAGCGGCCCGCGTCTCGCCGATCGTACGGAGCAAAGGCCATCCTCAGATCGGGCGGCACAGCAGTTGGCCGGAGCCGGAGGCCAGAAGCCGCCGGTCCCGTGACCAGACCCGCGAGCGGAACCCGATGAGCCCGTCCCGCGCCACGTCGGTCGGCGTGCCCCTCCGCGGCTGGTACGTCCGGCATCACCGCGACGTCGTGAGTCAGGCCATCGAGCTCGCCGGCCACCAGCCAGACCAACGCCTCAGCCACCGGCAGCCCGTCCTGGTTCATGGCCACCCGGACCGATTCGGCCCGCTTGGACCGCCGCAGTGTCGTGGCCGTCACCTCGACCGGTCCGAAACGGGCCACCCAGGAAATGGCAGGTCATCGACGCGGTGCACGAGATGGTTCCGGCCGCGGCGGCCCTGCTGGCCAAGCGGATGGGGGCGTGGACGTGGTCTGTGACCTGGTGGTCCAGGCCTGGCGGGACGGTGTGTTCGGCGCACGGCAGGTTCACACCTATCCGCTCTCGGACGCGGCACGGGCCCTTCACGACCTGGAGGCCCGCATCGCCGGAGCGGCCATCGTCCTGCCGCCCGTCCGGTCGTGACGTTGGAGGAGACTGGCGGCATGCGTGACGAACACCGCTATCTCACCGAGACACTCCGTGGCCAGGTGACGCGACTGGAGCGGGCCCTGTCCGCCGACGTCCATGCCGCGGAGGGCCTCGAGGACGTGCATCTGCCGGCCTGGCTGCGCCGTACCGAGGGCGAGCAGCGACTGCCGGTCTCACTGGCCGCGCTGATGGCGATCGCGCTGCAGACCGTGCTGCCCAGCAGGTTCGCCCTCCGGCCGCACCTGCTGCTGCCGGCACTCGAGGTGGCCCTGCTGATCGGACTGGTCGCGGCGAACCCGGTACGGGTCAACCGGGAGTCCGGAGTGCTGCGGACCATCAGCCTGAGCCTGCTGGCGGTGGTCAGCCTGGGAAACGCGGTCTCGGCCGTACTCCTCGTACGGAACCTGATCAACGGCAGCGCCGGGGACAGCGCCGGGGCACTGCTTGCCACCGGCGCGGCGATCTGGGGCACGAACGTCATCGCCTTCGCCCTGTGGTACTGGGAGCTGGACCGCGGCGGGCCGGCCGCCCGCGCCAAGGGCGGCAACCCCTACCCGGATTTCCTGTTCACACAGATGACCGCGCCGGAGGTCTCGCCCCCGAACTGGGAGCCGGCCTTCCTCGACTACCTGTACCTGTCATTCACCAACGCGACCGCGTTCAGCCCCACCGACGTGATGCCACTGAGCCGCTGGGCCAAGATGATGATGCTCTTCCAGTCGGCGGTCTCCATCGTGGCCATCGCCCTCGTCATCTCTCGCGCCGTCAACATCTTCAAGTAGCCGCGCGCCCGGGGAGTCTGGGGGCTAGAAGATCACCCGCGCTTCCGCCACGCGCCACGCGCCACCCGTGCCTCCGGTGCACAGTCAGTCGTGCTTCGACGGCGGGGTGTGGGTCGGCGCCGCGAGGCGGTTCCAGGCGTTGATCATCGCCACCTGAGCGACGAGGTAGGCCACTTCCTCCGCCCCGAACGCGTCCGCGACCGCGTCCCAGACCTCGTCCGAAACCCCGCTCGGCAGTTCCGTCGCCGCCTCCGCGTACGCGAGCGCAGCACGTTCGGCCTCCGTGTACAGCGAGGACTCGCGCCAGGCGGTGAGCTGGAAGACGCGGTCCTGGGTCTCGCCGAGTTCCAGTGCCTCGTGGATGTGCATGTCGATGCAGAACAGGCAGCCGTTCATCTGCGACGCCCGTATCTTGACGAGCGCGCGCACGGTCGGGTCCAGCGGGCCCTTCCGTATCGCCACCTCGGTGTGGGACAGGGCCCGGTAGATGTCCGGTGCGACCTCGGGAACGCTGATGCGAGCCATGAAGGAGATCCTCCTCAATCGGTCAGATCAGATCATCAAGGAAGACAAGACGGCGGCAAGGAGTGTGACAGCGTCGAGCCGCTCCACGGCGCAGGCTAGATGAGCGAGGAGAGCGGTACGTCCGGGTCGGCGAGGCGTTCCTTGTTCACCGGCTTGCCGGAGCGGATCAGCGCCTGGATGTCGCCCGTGACGTCCCAGACGTTGACGTTCATCCCGCCGACGACCCGGCCGCCGGAGAGCCAGAAGGCGATGAACTCCAGGTCGTCGGACTCCCCGGAGACGTACGCGGACGGGTCCTTGCCGCGGTAGACGATCTCGTCGTAGCCACCGGTCCAGTCGCCCGATGCCTCCATGCCGAGCTCGAACTGGTCGGTGTAGAAGTAGGGCACCCGGTCGTAGACGACGTCGCGGCCGAGCATGGATAGAGCCGCGTCGGGCCCGCCGTTCAGCGCGTTCGCCCAGTGCTCGACGCGGATCCGGCGGCCCAGCAAGGGGTTCTGGACGTTCGCGACGTCGCCTGCGGCGAAGATCTCCGGGTCGGAGCTGCACAGCGCCTGGTCGACGAGCACCCCGTTGTCGACCTCCAGCCCCGCCTCCTCGGCGAGCCCGGTGTTGGGCACCGCGCCGATACCGACGATGACGAGGTCGGCGGGCAGGGAGACGCCGGACGAGGTGACCACGGCCGTCGCGGTGATCTCGGCGACGCCGTCAGCGAGGGTGAACTCCACGCCCTGCCGCCGGTGCACGCTCGCGAACACCTCGCCGAGCTCGGGGCCGAGCGCCTGGTGCAACGGTGTCGGCAACGGCTCGACGACGTGCACGTCGTTGCCGTACCCGCGCGCCGCGGCGGCCGTCTCGAGCCCGATCCAGCCGGCGCCCACCACGACGACCCGCCGGTCACCGGCGACGAGCGCGGCCCGCAGCCGTTCGGAGTCGTCCGCCGTACGGATGTGGTGCACGTGGTCCTGCTCCGCGCCCGGAACGTCGAGGCGGCGCGCCGAGGCACCGGTCGTGAGGAGCAGGCGTGTGTAGCCGATCCGCTCGCCGTCGGCGAGGTGGACCTCGCGCCCGGCCCGGTCGATCCGCGTCGCCGCCGTGCCAAGCCGCAGCTCGACGCCGTTGTCGGCGTACCAGGACTCCTCGTGCACGTACGCCTTGTCGAGGGGATCCTTGCCGGTGAGGAACTCTTTGGTCAGCGGCGGCCGTTCGTACGGCCGGCGCGCCTCGTCGCCGATCAGCACGACGCGCCCGCTGAACCCCTCCTCACGCAGCTTCTGGGCTGCCTTCGCCCCGGCCAGGCTCGCGCCGGCGATGACGAAAGTCTCCTCAGAAATCTCCTCGGGCATGGGCACCTCCAGGTCGGGTCCCACCAGTATGTCCGGCGCGGAGACGCTCGACCCGGCGATCCCGCCGGAAGCTCAGGCGAGTTCGTCGTGCCAGGCCAGGGCTGCCGTGTCCGTGAGCGAGGCCAGCTGGTCGACGATCACGCGCAACCGGGCCGCGTCGTCGGCGGCCTCCAGGTACGAGGCGCGAAAGACCGGGGTGAGCAGGTCCGGTGCGCCCGCGATGAGAGCGGCGGCCAGTTCGGACACGATCTCCCGCTCCCGTGCCTGTGCCTTCTCGCGGCTCTCGCGTCGCATGACGTAGCGGGCGGCGATGCCCTTGAGCAGCGCGCATTCGAGCCGCTGTGCGCGCGGCACGACCAGGTCGGCGGCGTACCGGCTGAGGGGCGCCGAGCCGTACGCCGCGTGCGTGGCGTCCTCGGCGGCGCGGCAGAACCGGCCGATGAGCTCGCTGGTGAGGTTCTTCAGCGCGGCCAGCGTCCGTAGCGTCCCGTCATAGAGCCTCGGCCAGTACGGCTCCGCCAGCAGCGCGGTGAACCGCTCCTCCAGCTCGGCGGCCGGCGCGTCGCAGTAGAGCGAGGCGGTGACCGCGCACACCGTACGGCGCTCGGCCGGGTCGGCCAGCGCGTCAAGGCGGACGTGCCCGGCGTGGAGCCCGTCCTCCAGGTCGTGTACGGAGTACGCGACGTCGTCGGACCAGTCCATGACCTGCGCCTCGAAGCAGAGCCGCTGCCCCGGCGCGCCGTCGCGTACCCAGTCGAAGACCGGCCGGTCGTCCACGTACACACCGAACTTGGGCCCGCCGTCCCCCTTCGGCCACGGGTACTTCATCGCGGCATCGAGGACGGCACGGGTCAGATTGAGGCCCGCGCTGCGGCCGTCGGCCGCGAACGACTTGGCCTCCAGCCGCGTCAGCAGCCGCAGGCTCTGCGCGTTGCCCTCGAACCCGCCGCATGCCGCCGCGACCTCGTCGAGCGCCGCCTCGCCGTTGTGGCCGAACGGCGGGTGCCCGAGGTCGTGCGACAGGCAGGAGACCTCGACGAGGTCGGGGTCGCAGCCGAACGCCTTGCCCAGCTCCCGTCCGATCTGCGCGCATTCGAGCGAGTGCGTGAGCCGGGTACGCGGGCTGTGCTGGCCGAAGCGGTCGTAGTGGTCGCCCGCGGCGAGATCGACCACCTGGGTCTTGGCGGCGAGGCGGCGCAGGGCCGAGCTGTGCAGCACGCGGGCGCGGTCGCGTTCGAACGGGGTGCGCTCGCGCCGCTTCGGCGGCTCGGCGGCCCAGCGCTCGGTGTCTCGGTCGGCGTATCCGGTCATCGGATTCCGAGAGTACGTCCTGGCGATGACACCCGCGCCGCGCGACATACGCGCCGTACAGGGGAACCCGATTCGTCCCTCTGATGATCTAAGGTCCTGCTATCTCCGTCCGAGCTACCTGAGGCCGTTCATGATCACCACATTTCGCGCGGCGGTGGCCGTCGTCCTCCTCGCGGGCTTCTACGTCCTCGTCGCCGCGTTCACGGCGGGCGTCGCCGTGTTCGACTACTACGCGGTCCGGTACGGCCACGCGGGCGGTTTCAAGGTGGCCGCGTTCGCCACTCTGGGCGTGCTCGCGATGCTGCGCGGCGTGTTCGTCGTCGGCCGTCGCAAGGACGGTGACCAGCCCGGCGTCGCGGTGACGCCGCGGGACGAACCCGAGCTGTGGCGTACGGTCACCGAGCTGGCCGCCCGCGTCCAGACACGCGTACCGGACGAGATCCGGCTCGTGCCCGAGGTCAACGCCGCGGTCAGCGAGGACACCCGGCTGCTCGGGCTGATCCCCGGCAAGCGTCACATGTACGTCGGCATCCCGCTGATGCTGACCCTCAGCGCCGACGAGCTGCGCGCGGTCCTCTGCCACGAGCTCGGGCACTACAGCGGTGCGCACACGCGCCTCGGCGGCATCACGTACCGCGGGCGTACGGCGCTGATCCGCACGATCGACCGGCTCCGCCAGCACGCCGTCATCCGGGCCGTGTTCCTGCTCTACGCCAAGCTCTACCTGCGGGTCTCCCAGGCGGTCTCACGCCGCCAGGAGCTGGAGGCGGACGCCGCCGCCGTCACGGTCGCCGGCCGCCGGCCCATGGGCGACGCCCTGCGCAAGGTACGCGCGGCCGCGGCGGCGTGGGACTTCTACCTGAACACCCACATGCAGATGATCGGCCCCGCCAAGGCACGCCCGGCCGACCTGTTCGCGGGGTTCTACACGCTCTTCCACGAGCCGAGCATGGGAAGCGAGCTGGCCAAGGCGGTCAACGCCCCCGAGGAGCGCTCGCCGTACGACTCGCATCCGAGCCTGGCCGAGCGGCTCGCCGCCATCGAGCGGCTGCCCGAACCCTCCGTACGTCCAGATCCCCGGCCGGCGCTCGCCCTGCTCACCGACCCGAGCCGCGCCGCGATGCACACGCAGGTGTCGATGCTCACTGAGGAGGCCCTGCGGCTGCCGGTCCTGGAATGGCCGCAGATCGTCGAACGCGGCCTGTGGTCAGCCTCCAACGCCGAGGCGATGAAGGACGTGTTCCAGGCGGCCGGGCACCTGACGAACACCCCGCAGCCGACGGTCGACACTGTCCTGCGGGTGCTGGCGGGCGGCGGCGCGGGCGACCTCGGCGCCCGCCTCCGGATGGTGGACTGGCGCGGCGACGACACGGCCGAGCTGGTGGCCCGCGTGGTCGCCCGCGCCTTCGAGGGCCTGCTCATCCAGGCCGGCCGCGCCCGGTACGTCTTCTCCTGGTCCGAACTGGCCAAGCTCCGCGACCGCGACGGCGCCGAGGTGGACCTGACCGGCCTCGTACGCAGCGCCGTCGATGACCCCCGCCAGGTGAACGCG
>DASQPY010000325.1:0-5051 GCA_035643735.1 Actinoallomurus sp.
ATGACGGCGGTCATGCCCGCGGCCTGCGAGCGGCCGATCAGGCGGGCGTAGGCGCCGGCGGCACCGGCGCGTTCGAGTTCGTCGTAGACCAGCGCCTGCAGGGCGCCCGAGCGCAGGGATCCACCGGTGCCCCACAGCACGAAGCCCAGCGCGAAGAAGGAATAGGAGGGAAAGAACGTCCACAGCGCGTATCCCGCGGCGGTGAGGGCGGGCGCGACGATCAGCAGCAGCCTGCGGGAGAAGACGTCGGCCCACAGTCCGGACGGCACCTCGACCACGAAGCCGGTCACCGACCAGAGAAGGAACAGCGAGGAGATCTTCGCCGCCGACAGCCCGGCGTCCGCGAACAGCACCGCGTACACGGGGTAGAACAGCACGAAGTCGTCGAGGAACGCGTAGGCGTAGAGCCTGCGCGCGAGCCCGGCCTCACGTGAGGATCAATGTCGCCATGTCATGCCTCGAGCGTACGGCGGCGTCACGAAGGGCGCACGCGGTTTCCGGCCCGTACACCGGGGGCCGAAGATATGACGGATTGCTGACGTCCTGTCGGAATCGGTTCGCATCGCCCGCCGGCAGTGTTCGAATGGGAACGTGAGCAGTGAAGGATCGCCGGTCGGGCGCCGCGTCGTACTCGGCATGGCCGGCCTCGGCGCCATCGGCGTCGTGGTGGGGGCCAAGGTACAGAGCGGGGTCAACCGCGCACTCGGGCCGGTCAGTTCGGGGATCTCCGGCATCGTGCCCGCGGCCGGCGGCTTCCGCTTCTACACGGTGACCGGCTCGGTGAAACGCATCGCGCCGGCCGACTACCACCTCAAGGTGCGCGGGCTGGTCGACCATCCGCGCGACTTCAGCTTCGCGGAGCTGCAGACGGCGCTTCCCCAGACGCGGATGACCGACACGTTCCACTGCGTCACCGGATGGAGCGTCCCGAACGTGGCCTGGGCCGGTGTCGCGCTACCGGACCTGCTCGACGCGGTCGGCGTAGGGGCCGGCGCGCGCGGGGTCAAGTTCACCTCATTCGACGGTGAGTACACCGAGAGCCTCACGCTCGAACAGGCGCGGCGCCGCGATGTGATCGTCGCCACCGGGATGCTGGGCGGTCCGGTGAGCCACGACCACGGGGGGCCGGTGCGGATGTACGTCAACCCGATGTACGGCTACAAGTCCACGAAGTGGCTGAGCGGGATCGAGCTGGTCGACAAGGTGAGGCCGGGCTACTGGGAGACGCGCGGGTACGACGTGGACGGCTGGGTCGGCCATTCGAACGGCTACACGTCATGATCCGGTTCACCCGGCCCGTCCGGTGGGTCCACCACACGACGGCGTCGCTGATGCTGGCCTGCCTCGTGACCGCGGCGGTGCTGTACGTCCCGGCGCTCGCCGAGACGGTCGGCCGCCGCCACCTGGTCCGCCTGATCCACGTCTACGCCGGGTTCGGGCTGCCGGTGCCGGCGTTGCTGGGGTGGGCCTCCCGCGCCTTCCGCGACGACCTCCGCCGGCTGAACCGCTTCTCCCCCGCCGACTGGGAGTGGCTGCGCGGCAAGGACCGCCGCGCCACGGTGCGCGGCCGCGGCATCCACCCGGTGGGCAAGTACAACGCGGGCCAGAAGCTCAACGCCGCGTTCGTCGGCGGGGCGATCCTGGTGATGCTCGGCACCGGGACGATCCTCACCTTCCCCCACCCGTGGCCGGACTCCCTGCGCGCGGGCGCGACGTTCGTGCACGACTGGCTGTTCTTCGCGATCTTCGTGGTCGTGGCCGGTCATCTCTGGTACGCGCTGCGCGATCCGGGGTCGCTCAGCGGGATGTTCCGCGGCCACGTCCGGCAGGACTGGGCGGCCCGTCATCACGCCGCCTGGCTGGAGGAGATCGACGAGCGCGATCCACGCGATCGTGTCTCCGGAAAGTCTTGACACCCCTGCGCCGAAAGCCGAGATTCGGAGCCGTGGCGGGTGGGCTCCGCGCCGGTGTTGCCCGCGATCGTTGACCTGTGGCGGGAGGGTGGTCCGATATGGCTCCGACGCAGCTCATGTGGCGGCTCTACGTCCCCTCACCGATGGTGAGGCGACTGTGCCGCGACTTCACCGAACTCTCCCCCGAGACGGTCGAACGCTGCGTCGCCGACGTGCGGCTGCGCGGCCGGCATCTGGGTGTGGACCTCACCCCGCAGCTCGTCGAAGTCATCGCCCGCGAACATCTCCTGAGTATGGTCAAGTCCGAACCACCCTCCGCACGTCGAGCCGAACCCTCCGCGGGCGAGTAGGGTAAGTGGCCGGACACCGGACCACTCTTCCCTCAGGCGTCGCTCCCGGCCGCGCCATGGGACGTATTGCGAGAAGGTAGCCACGTGAGCGACCTGCGCGAGCCGCCGAGCGCGCGACCCCCGCTGATGACGGCCGTGTCGCCGCGTCACACGGCGCGCCCGAGCCGGCATCCAGGCGAGGCCGCATGAGCGGACCGGCCGGTACGCCCCCCGCCGTACGCCGGCGCTGCCGTGACGAGGTTGCATGACACGGCAGCGCGCCCAGCCCCCGGATGCCGTGTTCCTCGAGATGCTCCGTGCCGCCCGCGAACTGCTGGCGGTGCGCAGTCCTCTCGACGCCGAGCTCATCGTGAGCGAGATGCTCGGCACGTGGTGGGGCACCCGGCTGGTGCACGACGACGTCGAGGAGGTCGTCGGTGAGGCCCTGGTCGAACACGCCGCGAAGGCGCGCACGCCCGCGGCGCTCGCCCTTCTCACCGGGATCGCCTACCTCGGCACACCACGGCAGGCCGCGAAGGCCGAGCAGGCCGCGCTGACGCTCATGGAAGCGGGCGTGGCACGGCCGGGCTGGGCCGGGCGCGTCGGCATGGTCGTGCCCGATCAGTGCTTCGTGTCCCGCGACGTGTACGGCGACCAGGACTCGGTCGTGTGCACCTATACCTATGGCGGGGAGGAGCACCACGCGCTGGTCGTCGTCGTCGACCACAACGAGCGCGGCATGGTGCTCGACGCCTGGGTGTCCTCACAGGTGGACAAGCTGCTCGGCTACTGCCGCAAGGAGGCCCAGGACAACCCGCTGATGTGCTTCGAGCCGATCCCGGGGAGCCGCGCTCGCGCCCTCCTGGAAAAGGCCCTGGCGATCACCGACGAGACCGAGGATCCGCCGGTCAAGGACACCTTCGGGTCCTACCACGCGTTCGTACGAGCGCGGATGCGGGCGCTGCCCCCGGGCGGGCGCCGGTCGGCCCCACCGGCCTACAGCCGCGACCGGCGCGCGACGATGGCGGCGCAGTTCCTGGCCTCGGACGAGGCCGAGGGGCTGTCGGACCGCTCGGCCGCGAGCCGCTGCGTCGACCGCATCATCGACTACGGCTGTGACAACGACTTCGGCCGCCCGCTGCGGGTCAGCCCGATCAAGTGCGAGACGTTCCTGCTGCACCACCTCCCGCGCAAGGTGATGCTCTCCCCCGGCGAGCAGGACGCCATGCCGCACGTGCTCGCGGCCTGGGTGCGCTGGGCGAGCAAGCGGACCCGGCTCCACGAGGAGGGTGTCCGGCAGACCCTCGACAAGGTCTGGGACATCACCGGGAAGTTCGCCGAGGCCTACCGCGACCCGACGACGTTCGGCCTGGACCGCGAGCTGGTCGAGCGGCTGCTGCCCGACGGCGACCTGGAGGCGCTCGCCCGGCGCGCGTTCGCGTTCCCGTTCCTGACCGCGGGCAACGCCGACATCGACCTCACCCGGCTGGATCCGGCCGACGACCACGACCGGCGCAAGCTGCTGGAGTTCGAGCATCCCGACCACGATCCCGCGCACATCGAGACGCACCTGCGCCTGGCCAGGCGCCTGTGGGACGGCGATCCGCCCCAGCTGTGGACCATCGCCGAGTATCTCCTCGACAAGGGCCACGACCGCCACGACATCCTTCACCGCTTCATGGTGATCCTCGATGAGGTGGGTGGCGATCCGCGGGCGTTGAGGGCCGCGCTGCGGGGCCTTCGGGACGAGGTCTGATCGCGGCCCGGCCGGTCGTGGCCACGCCAGAGGTTACGGCCATGCCGTGTTCGTTCGCCCCGGTTCGACCGAAATCATGGTAGAGGTGTGACGCGTCCATTTCGTCACCGCGCGAGCGCCGGGCCGCGCTGAAGGGACTCGCATGGCCGACAGCCTCTACCGTCCACTCGGAGACGGGCGGTTCCAGTCCACGGAGCTCACGCAGGGACCGTGGGATCCACGGCACCAGCACGGCAGCCCGCCGGCCGCCCTGCTCACCCGGGAGCTGGAGCGCACCGACCCGCAGCCCGACATGACCGTCTCGCAGCTGGCGATCGACATCCTCGGGCCGATCCCGGTCGGCGAGGTCACGGTGCACACCGAGGTCGTACGGCCCGGACGGCGGGTCCAGTCCGTCGCCGCCGAGATGGTCGCCGAGGGACGCCCGGTCGCGTACGCGCGTGCCTGGCGCCTGCGCCACGCCGACACCCAGGCGATCGCCACCGAGACCGCCGCCTCCCGCCTGCCTCTGCCGGACGCCACCCTGAAGGAGTCACCGCTGCCCGACTTCGGGTACTTCCACGCGATCGAGTGGCGGTTCGCCGAGGGCGGGATCCTGGAGAACGGACCGGCCGTGCTGTGGACCCGGCTCGCGGTGCCGGTCCTTCCCGATGAGGAGCCCTCGCAGCTCCAGCGGGTGGCCGGGGTCGCGGACACGGCCAGCGGCATCAGCTCCGAGCTGAGCTTCGCCGCGTACATGTTCTCCAACGTCGACTTCACGCTGCACCTGGTGCGGCCCCAGTCCGGGGAGTGGACCTGCCTCGACGCCGCCACGACCGTCGGGCCGTCCGGCAGCGGGCTGTGCCGTACGCGCCTGTACGACGAACGCGGGGACTTCGGCAGCGTGGCGCAGACCCTCTTCGTCGCCCGGCGCGACTGAGAGCCCGCGCGGGCTCTGAGACCTGGCCGCTACCGGCGGCTCCAAAACCTGTCGCGCGGGCTGCCGGGTGCGTCCAGCGGGCATGACCTCTTCATGACCGCATCGGAGCAATCCGCCATCCTGACCCCCTCTCA
>DASQPY010000326.1:0-13761 GCA_035643735.1 Actinoallomurus sp.
GGTCGTATGGCCGGTGCGGGCGTGGGCCTGCAGGGGCGGCCGGGTCGAGGGGCTGGGCAGCGTCGGTTCGCACGGGCTGCGCAGTGTTGGTCGCGCGGGTTGGGCAGCGTTGGTTCGTGCGGGCCGGGCAGTGTTCTCAGGCGATGGAGCGCTGGCGCCTCCGCGGCTGGGCCTCGTCATCGCACGGTCGGGAATGTGCGACGGCGAGGCCGGCGTCTCGGCTACGTCTTCGGCCCGGTGGGCGGCTGGGCTCCGCCGCCCGGTGCGGCTCCGCCACCCGGCCGCGCTCCACCCGCCTGCACCCCACCTGCCTGGGCTCCACCCGCCTTTGCCCCGCTGGCCTGGGCTCCACCCGGCCGCGCTCCACCCGGCTGTCCCTGGGAGACCTGCGGGGCCTGTGCCGCCGATGCGGGCGGCTGCTGGACCGGGCGCCGGCCGACCGTCAGCTCCAGCGCGGGGACGTTCTTCGGGTCGAAGCCGAGCGTCTGCCCGTAGAACGCGAGCTCCGCCTCAAGGCACGCCTTCACCGTCGCGGCGCGGCGGAATCCATGCGACTCGCCCTCGAACGTCAGGTACGCGTACGGGATGTCCCTGCCCGCCACCGCGTCGGCGAAGCGTTCCGACTGAGGGGGCGAGACGATCGGGTCGTCCAGTCCCTGCAACAGCAGTACCGGGCAGGCCGTGTCCGAGGCGTGCGCCACCGGTGAGCGCTCCTGGTAGGCGCGTTCGAACCCCGGCATCGGCCCGATCAGCCCGTACAGGTACGTCGACTCGAAGTCGTGCGTCTCCTTGAGCCAGTTCTCCGGATCGCTGATCCCGTAGTACGAGGTGCCGGCCTTGAACAGCGTGCTCTGCGTGACCGCGCACAGCGTCGTCCAGCCGCCCGCGCTGCCACCCCGGATGGCGAGGCGGCCCGGGTCGGCGGTGCCGCTCTGTACGAGCGCCTCGGCGGCCGCGATGGTGTCCTCGACGTCGACGATGCCCCACTGGCGCCGGAGCCTCTCGCGGTACGAGCGGCCGTAGCCGGTCGAGCCGCCGTAGTTGACGTCGATGACGCCCAGGCCTCGGCTCGTGAAGTAGGCGATCTCCAGGTCCAGCACGCTCGTGGAGTGCCCGGTCGGCCCGCCGTGCACGAACACGACGTACGGCGGCAGCTCACCCTCGGGTGCCTGTGCGGTGGGGTTGGACGGCGGATACACGAACGCGTGCACCGGACGTCCGAACGGTCCCTCCAGCTCCTGGGCGCGCGGCAGCGGCAGGTACGCCGGGTCGGGTGGCGACTCCAGCTCGCCGCGCAGCACCTTGACCTCACCACTGTCGGCGGACACCGCGACCACGGACCAGGGGATGTCGGGGGCGCCCGCGATCCCGACGATGGTCGTGCCGTCCGCGGAGAGCTGCAGCTTCCAGTCGGTGTAGGGCAGGTCGAAGTCGGTCAGCTCGGCGGTCTCCGGGTCGTACAGACCCAGCCGCTGGTCGCCCTGCCCGTGCAGCACCGCGACGCGGCCGTCGTCCAGCACCGCGTACGGCCGGCCGCCGAGCTGCCAGAGCGGCCCGGCGAACTCCTCCTCGGCCGGGTACAGCGCCTGCGGCGACTCACCGAGCAGGCCGACCTCATAGAGGTTCCACCAGCCGGGCCAGTCGGAGACGACGTACAGGCGGGAGTCGCTCAGCCACGTCGGTGCCAGCGCCGACTCGCTCAGGCCGCCCTTGACCGTACGAGGCCGCTCCAGCTCCCCCGCGGAGTTGAAGACGGCGACACGCAGCTCGGTTCCGTCCCACGGCATCCGGGGGTGGCTCCACTGCACCCACGCGAGGTGGCCGCCCTCGGGGGAGGGTGTCGGGAAGGCGTAGAAGCCCGCGCCGCTGACGAGCTCGCGGACGGCGCCGGGGTTCTGCGCGGCGGTGCCGTCCACCGGGATCGCCACGATCGCCCGGCGTACGGAGCCGGCGTTGTGGCTCTCCTGCACGCACCAGACGTGCCGGGCGTCGGGGGACAGGGTGAAGTCGGCGTAGCGCAGGCCGGCCCGCTCGGCGGGCTCGGGCGTCAGCGGCAGCGGGCTCTGGCCCTCGGTGACCCGGTAGAGCCGCTGGTCGTCATAGTTGGCGAAGACGAGGTCGCCGTCGGGGAGCGGGAGATAGGACCGCCCGCCGTACTCGTGCACGCGACTGCGGGCGTTCCACGGCGCGGGCAGCAGCTCGACCCCGGACCGCACGATCGTGGTGCGCCCGCCCCCGTCTGGTCGGGTCTCCTGCCACCACACCTGATCGCCGTGGATGGTCGGATAGCTGAGGCGCAGGCGTGCCCTCGCGACGTCGGCGGCGGAGATGGGGGAGGGCCAGGAGCCATAGGGAGCGGTCGCACGAGCGGTCATATCGGAATCGTCTCGCAAACCGGGGGACAATGGGGCCTCGAACCGTCACTTGAGGTCGCAAAAGATATGAGGCCGGGGGCGGCGGTGAATCCACCGGCCCCCGGCCTGGCCCGTACGGCGAGGTCTACACAGAACCCATGCCGGCGGCGGGAGGCACGCCTGTGCCGATGCCGAGGGTCCGCGCGGCGCTCTTGCGGCTGCGCCGGCTGCGCTTCTCCAGCCACGTCGCGAACAGCCCGAGCAGGATGTTGATGATGATGTAGATCACAGCGATCACGATCGCGGACGGAATGATGTTGCCGAAGTTGCCCGAGACCACGCGCAGGCCCGCGTTGAGCAGGTCGTTGTAGGCGATGATGTAGCCCAGCGCGGTGTCCTTGAGCAGCACGACCAGCTGGCTGATGACCGCCGGCATCATCGCGGTGACCGCCTGCGGTACCAGAATGCGCAGCATGACCCCGCTCCGGCGCAGGCCGATCGAGTAGCCCGCCTCCGACTGGCCCTTCGGGATCGAGTTGATGCCGGAGCGGAAGATCTCGGCCAGCACCGACCCGTTGTAGAGCGTCAGCCCGATCACGAGGGCAAGGAACGCCGACACGGGCGGCAGGACCCGTCCGAACGCATCCATGATCGCGGGCGGGCCGGCCTGGGCGAAGAAGATCATGATCAGCAGGGGGATGGCGCGGAAGAACTCCACCACCGCCCCGGCCGGCACGCTGAGCCACTTGTGCTCCGACAGCCGGCCGAGCCCGAAGACCACGCCGAACACCAGGGCGAACACCGAGGCGACCACGGCCGCCTTCAGCGTGCCACCCAGGCCCGGGATGATCTGTTTGGTCCAGACGTCCTTCTGCGTGAAGGGCTTCCAGAGCTTGCCGGAGAACTGATGCTCCTGGCTCAGCCGTGCGATCAGCAGGTAGACGATGAGCAACAGCACGACGGCCGCGATCAGCGTCAGGATGTTGTTCCGCAGCCGGGCGCGCGGGCCCGGGGCGTCGAACAGCACCGAAGGCTTGTTCTTGGTGGGCCGCCGTGCCGGGGTGGCGTCCTGGGTGTCCGCCGGCATCGTCATCGCGCCACCGCCAGTCGCTTGGAGAGCCAGCCGAAGAAGAAGCCGGTCGGGAGGGTCAGCACCATGAACCCGATTGCGAACCCAACGAAGATCGGGATGGTGCCACCGTATGTATCGAACATCTGCTTCATCTGGGCCGACGCCTCGAAGTAGCCCGCGGCGAGCGCGATCGTAGTGTTCTTGATCATTGCGATGTAGACGCTGCCCAGCGGGGCCACCACCGCGCGGAACGCCTGCGGCAGCACGACCAGGCGCAGGGACTGGGTGAAGGTCAGCCCGATCGACCGGGCCGCCTCGGCCTGCCCGATCGGGACGGTGTTGATGCCCGCACGCAGCGACTCGCAGACGAACGACGCCGTGTAGATCGTCATGCCGATCGTCGCCAGCCAGAAGCCGTTGGTCCCCGGGTCGTCGGAGATCTGGAGCCTCAACGTGTCGCTGAGGCCGAGGCTGCAGAACAGCAGGATCAGCGTCAGGGGGGTGTTACGAAAAACGTTGACGTAGAGGGCACCGGCCGCGCGCAGCACGGGCGTCGGTGAGACCCGCATCGCCGCGAGTACGGTCCCGAAGATCAACGAGCCGACGCCGGTCACGAGGGCGAGCCGGATCGTTCCCCAGAACGCCTTCATGATGGTGCCGAATTCTTGCTGCAGTGGACTGAAGTCCAACAGCGCGTGGAAATTCATGGGTCTCCACCGGATCGAGACGGCGCCGGTGAGCACGGAGGCTCACCGGCGCTCTATCGGGTGCTTCGGCTCAGCTGCAGCCCTGGAAAGCCGGGGGCTTGCTGGTGTCGAACTCCAGGTGTTCCGGGGTGAACCATTTGTCGATCAGTTTCTTGGCGGTGCCGTCGCTGTACATGTCGGTGATCGCCTTGTTGACGGCCTCGCAGGTCTTCGTGTCGCCCTTCTTGATGCCGACGCCGTACTTCTCGTCGGTGAACGGGACGTTGTCGACCTTCACCGAAGTGCCCTCACGGGCGGCGTAGCCGGCGAGAATGGTGCTGTCGGTGGAGACCGCGTCGAGCGAGCCGCCCTTGAGCTTGGTGATGCACTCCTCGTACGCGTTGGCCGGCACGAGCTTGATGTCGACCTTCTGGTTGAACTTGTTCGTGCCCTCGGTGAGGTTCTTCCAGGAGTTCGAGCCGGAGACCTGGCAGACCCGCTTGCCCTTGAGGTCGGCGAACGTCTTGATCGAGGTGTCGTCGGCGCGGACGAGGATGTCCTGGTGGGGGATGAGGTACGGGCCGCCGAAGGTGATCAGCGGCAGGCGCGCCTTCGTGATGGAGTAGCTGGCGATCACCAGGTCGTCGCTGCCGTTCTTGAGGAACGACTCGCGGTTGGCGGAGATCGTCTCTTTCCAGGTGATGTTCTTCTCCGTCACGCCGAGCTTGCCGGCGATGTACTTGGCGACGTCGACGTCGAAGCCCTCGACGGTGCCGTCGGGCTTCTTCAGCCCGATGCTCGGCTGGTCGAACTTCACCCCGATGGTGAGCTTCTTGTCGTTCTTGGCCTTGTCGACGACCGACCCGGCCTTCTTGGCGCCACAGCCGGAAATGCCCATCGTGGCGACGGCCAGAGCGGCGACGGCGACGCCGAAGTGACGTACTCGCATGATCTTCCTCTGCTTTTCAAGCCGGAACCGAGAGTCGGCCGGCGAGTTCACTACATTCAGTGCGTCAGGATCTTGGAAAGGAAATCCTTTGCGCGATCGCTTCGGGCATTTGTGAAGAACTCTTCCGGGGTGTTCTCTTCGATGATCTGACCATCGGCCATGAAGACGACTTTGTTGGCCGAAGCGCGGGCGAATCCCATTTCGTGGGTCACCACGACCATCGTCATTCCCTCGGCCGCCAGGTTGGTCATCACATCGAGCACTTCTTTGATCATTTCGGGATCGAGCGCGGAAGTGGGCTCGTCGAAGAGCATCACCTTCGGCCGCATGGCGAGCGCGCGTGCGATCGCGGCCCGCTGCTGCTGGCCGCCGGACAGCTGCGCCGGGTACTTCTCCGCCTGGCTGGCGATGCCGACGCGTTCGAGGAGTTCCATCGCGTGCTGCTCGGCCTCGGCGGCGCCGACCTTGTTGACCTTCGTCGGCCCGAGGGTGACGTTCTGGAGGATCGTCTTGTGCGCGAACAGATTGAATGACTGAAAGACCATGCCGACGTCGGCCCTGAGCTGAGCGAGCTCCTTGCCGTCTTCGGGCAGCGGCTGCCCGTCGATGCGGATGGTCCCGTCGTCGATCGGCTCCAGCCGGTTGATGGTGCGGCACAACGTCGACTTGCCGCCGCCGGAGGGCCCGATCACGACCACGACCTCGCCACGATGGATGGTGAGATCGATGTCCTTCAGGACGTGCAATTCACCGAAGTACTTGTTGACGTTCTCAAGTACCACGAGCGGTCCGCCGCCACTCACCTCGGCCTCCTGGGCCGCCTTGCCGCTGTCGGTCATGCCCGCAAAGCGTACGTCATGCGAAGAACACTAACAGTCATCCGATATACCGATCCGATCACGTTGCGCTCCCTGCCGTTCCTCCTCTGATAGCCCTCATCGGGATGATTCGGCCGATCAACGGTCCCGTCGAGGTGTCGAGCGCGCGTACCCTTTCTTCTTGAGATGAACGCGCCCACGACATTCGACGACCGCACCCGTACCTATGAGATACGCACGTACGGGTGCCAGATGAACGTCCACGACTCCGAGCGGCTCGCCGGGCTCCTCGAGGACGCCGGATACGCACGCGCCGACGACGGCGCGACGCCCGACGTCGTCGTGTTCAACACCTGTGCCGTACGCGAGAACGCCGACAACCGGCTCTACGGCAACCTCGGGCACCTGCGGCCGGTCAAGGAGGGCCACGCCGGCATGCAGATCGCCGTCGGCGGCTGCCTGGCACAGAAGGACCGCGACACGATCGTGCGGCGGGCCCCCTGGGTGGACGTGGTGTTCGGCACGCACAACATCGGCGCGCTGCCGGTGCTGCTCGAACGCGCGCGGGTCCAGGAGGCGGCCCAGGTCGAGATCAAGGAGTCGCTGGAGGCGTTCCCCAGCACCCTGCCGACGCGACGCGAGTCCCCGTACGCCGCGTGGGTCTCGATCTCGGTCGGCTGCAACAACACCTGCACTTTCTGCATCGTCCCCTCGCTGCGCGGCAAGGAGACCGACCGCCGGCCCGGCGAGATCCTCGCCGAGATCGAGGCGCTCGTCGCCGAGGGCGTCCTGGAGATCACCCTGCTCGGGCAGAACGTCAACTCCTACGGGGCAGAGTTCGGTGACCGGGGCGCGTTCGCGGACCTGCTGCGCGCCTGCGGCGACGTCGAGGGCCTGGAGCGGGTGCGCTTCACCTCCCCGCACCCGCGCGACTTCACCGACGACGTGATCGCCGCGATGGCCGAGACGCCCAACGTGATGCCGTCCCTGCACATGCCGTTGCAGTCCGGCTCCGACCGCGTGCTCAAGGCCATGCGACGTTCGTACCGCCAGGAGCGCTACCTCGGCATCATCGAGCGCGTACGCGCCGCGATCCCGGACGCCGCCATCACCACCGACATCATCGTGGGCTTCCCCGGCGAGACCGAGGAGGACTTCGAGCAGACCCTGCACGTCGTACGCGAGGCGCGGTTCTCCGGCGCGTTCACCTTCCAGTACTCCAAGCGGCCCGGCACGCCGGCGGCCGACATGGACGGCCAGGTGCCCAAGGCGGTCGTGCAGGAGCGGTACGAACGCCTGGTGGCTCTGCAGGAGGAGATCTCCTGGGAGGAGAACAAACGGCAGGTCGGCCGCACGGTCGAGGTGCTGGTGGCCGAGGGCGAGGGCCGCAAGGACGGGCGCACCCACCGCATGTCGGGCCGGGCGCCCGACAACCGCCTCGTCCACTTCACCGCCGTGGAGACCGCCCGGCCCGGCGACGTGGTGACCGTCGACGTGACGTACGCGGCGCCGCACCACCTGGTCGCCGACGGTCCGGTGCACGGCGTACGGCGCACTCGCGCGGGCGACGCCTGGGAGAGGCGCATGGCCGAGCCGGCCAAGGGCGTCTCTCTCGGCATGCCCGGGATCGGCAGACCGTCGGACGCTCCGGCTGCGCCGTCCTGCCGCTGACCACGTGCTGACCTCCGCCGCGGTGTGCCCGCACCCGCCGCTGCTCCTGCCACAGATCGCCGGCGGTGCCGCGCCCGAGCTCGACGGCCTGCGCGCCGCGTGCGCCGAGGCCCTGCGCCGTCTGAGCGGCGACCTGGTCGTCGTGGTCGGCTCGGGGCCGCTGACCCGCGACTTCGGCAGGGACGCCGCGGGGAGCCTGAGGCCGTACGGCCCCGACCTCACCGTGGGCAGCGGGGATCCGGTGCTCCCGCTGTCGCTGACGATCGGCCGCTGGCTGCTCGGCGAGCGCTCGGCCCTCTACCGGGCCGTCGCGGACGACGCCCCGGTGGAGGCGTGCGCCCGGCTCGGCACGGAGCTCGCCGGGCTGGCAGGGAGAGTCGCGCTGCTGGTGATGGGCGACGGCAGCGCGTGCCGTACAGAACGTGCGCCCGGCTACCTTGACGAGCGGGCCGAGGGGTTCGACGCACGCGTGGCACGCGCTCTGGCGGAGGCGGACCCCTGCGCTCTGGCCGGCCTGGACGCGACCGTGGCCGCCGAGCTACGGGCGGCCGGCCGGGCACCCTGGCAGGTGCTCGCGGGCGCCGCACGCGGCGGCCGCTTCACCGGAGAACTCCTCGCGGACGAGGCGCCGTACGGCGTCGGTTATCTCGTCGCCAGCTGGGTCAGGCCCTAGGCCGCCGCCCTTCGTCGCCCCATTTGTCGGCGGTGCGCTTGGCCTGCTCCTGGGCCTTGTCGACCTTGTCGGCGTATTTGCCGCCGGTCTTCTGGTCGACCATGTCGCCGGCCTTCTCGACGACCTTGTCGACCTTGTCGCCGTGCTTGCCGAGGAGGTCCTTCATCTTGTCCATGATGGACATGGGATTCCCCTGCTGGTCTCGTCGGGCACCGACGTCCGATGCCGTGTGTGCGGAGCCATACCCGTGGTGGGGCCAGAATTAGCGTGTGAATCAGGGAACCATTCCTCACGGCGCTCTGGCCGGGATGAACGTCGTCGCCGTCGTGGGACCGACCGCCGCGGGCAAGTCCGACCTTGCCGTGGAGCTGGCCCTGAGGCTCGGCGGCGAGGTGGTCAACGCCGACTCGATGCAGCTCTACCGCGGCATGGACGTCGGGACCGCCAAGCTCGGTGCCGAGGAGCGGAAGGGCGTTCCGCACCATCTGCTGGACGTCTGGGACGTCACCGAGACCGCGAGCGTCGCGGACTACCAGCGGCTGGCGCGCCAGGCGATCGCGGCGATCCACGAGCGTGGCCGGGTGCCGCTGCTGGTCGGGGGTTCCGGGCTCTACATCCGCGCGGTCATCGACGATCTGGACTTTCCCGGCACCGACCCGGGGCTGCGGGCGCGGCTGGACGCCGAGCTCGCGGACGTGGGGTCCGCGGCGCTGCACGCGCGGCTCACCGAGCTCGATCCGGCGGCGGCCGCCGCGATCCTGCCCGGCAACGGGCGGCGGATCGTCCGTGCGCTGGAGGTGATCGAGATGACCGGGCGGCCCTTCAGCGCGTCGATGCCCTCCTATGAGGACGCGAAGGACGACGTGACGCAGGTCGGCCTGACCGTCCCGCGTCCGGAGCTGGACGAGCGCATCGCGACACGCGTGGAGCGGATGTGGTCGGTGGGGCTGGTGGAGGAGGTGCGCCGGCTGGAGCCCTGCGGGCTGCGCGACGGGCTGACCGCGAGCCGTGCTCTCGGGTACGCGCAGGTGCTGAGGTTCCTGTCGGGGGAGTGGTCCGAGGAGCACGCGCGGCAGGAGACCGTACGCGCCACCCGGAGGTTCGCGCGCCGCCAGGAGTCGTGGTTCCGCCGCGACCCGCGCGTGCGCTGGATCGGGTACGACGCGCCGCTCCAGCGGGTGCTGGATACGATCGAGCCATGCGATTCGTGAAGGGGCACGGCACCGAGAACGACTTTGTGATCCTGCCCGACCCCGACGGCTCGCTGGAGCTCACGCCGGCGCTGGTCGCCGCGATCTGCGACCGTCGCGCGGGCATCGGCGCGGACGGCGTGCTGCGGGTCGTACGGTCCAAGGCGCTCGGGCGTGACGGCGATCCCGAGTGGTTCATGGACTACCGCAACGCCGATGGCAGCGTCGCGGAGATGTGCGGCAACGGGACGCGAGTCTTCGCCCGTTACCTGGTCGAGGCGGGCCTGGAGGCACCCGGCGACCTGTCGATCGGCACGCGCGGCGGCGTCCGCGCCGTAAGCCTGGGGGCGAGCGGCGACGTCACGGTCGACATGGGCGCGCCGAAGGTGCTGGGGGAGAGCCGGGCGGTACTGGCCGGGCGCCCCTACGACGGGCTGGGCGTCTCGATGGGCAACCCCCACCTCGTGTGCGCGGTCACCGAGGCCGTCGCCGGGCTCGACCTGACCCGCGCGCCGTCCTACGACACGGGCTTCTTCCCCGACGGCGTCAACGTCGAGCTGTACCGGCCACTGGGTCCGGGCCGCGTCGAGATGCGGGTGTTCGAACGCGGAGTGGGAGAGACCCGTTCGTGCGGTACGGGCACGGTCGCGACCGCGGTCGCCGCGGCGCGGACCGAGGGGCGGGACGAGGGCACCTGGGAGATCATCGTGCCCGGGGGCACGGTCACCGTGATCCTGGACGGCCGGACGAGCTTCCTGCGCGGCCCGGCGGTGCTGGTCGCCGAAGGAGAGCTGAGACTCAGCTCGCCCCGGTGAGCGCGTGGAACCCCGCTCGGAGCGTGCGGGCGTCGACGTCTCCGACCAGCAGACTCTGCATGACGAATCCGGGCATCACGCACATCAACGTCGCGCCCAGCGCCTCCGGGTCGGCGTCCCGCGGCAGCCGTCCGGCGTCGCGCATGCGCTCGGCGAGTTCGACCCATCGGTACCGCAGTCCTCTGAACAGGCCCTCGACGATCACCTGATACTCCGGGTCGTGCAGGGCCTCGGCCCAGACCTGGGGTGCGATGCGGAACGCCCCGTCGTCGACGAGGATCGACTCCACGTGCGTCATGAGTCTCTCGATGATCTCCTCGAACGGCGGGAGCGGATCCTCCTTCATGATCTCCTCCAGGAGCTGGACGGCGCTGCCCTGCTTCTCGGTGGCGATCGCGTGGATGAGCTCCTTCTTGCTCTTGAAGTAGCGGTAGACGGCACCGGCCGACAGCCCCGACTCGGCGAAGACGTCCTGCATCGACGTCTGGTGGAAGCCCTTGCGGAGGAAGCAGCGCCGCGCGGCGTCGAGGATCTGCCGGCGGCGGCGTTCGAGGTGGTCGTCGCTGACTCTGGGCATGGTGCCAAAACTAAAACGAATGTTCGTTCTTGACAAGTTCCTCCGGCGGGTACACGGTTGCGTCAAATAGAACGAACATCCGATTTATGGAGGCTCCGATGGAACCTCGTCCCGCGACCGCCGCTGCTCCGGCCGTCCCGTCTGAGCCGGTCGTCCACCGGCGCTGGGCGGCGCTCGTGTTCATCTGCCTGGCCCAGCTGATGATCGTCCTCGACGCCACGATCGTGAACATCGCCCTGCCGTCGGCCCAGCGCGACCTCGGCGTCTCCGACGCCGACCGCCAGTGGGTGATCACCGCGTACACGCTGGCGTTCGGGGGGCTGCTCCTGCTGGGCGGGCGGATCGCCGACTACACCGGGCGCCGCAGGACCTTCCTCATCGGCCTGTTCGGCTTCGCCGGCGCCTCCGCGCTCGGTGGCGCGGCACCCGGCTTCGGGGTCCTGCTGGCGGCCCGTGCGTGCCAGGGCGTCTTTGGCGCGCTGCTCGCCCCGTCGGCGCTCTCCCTGCTTTCGGTGATCTTCGCGCGCCCCGCCGACCGGGCCAAGGCGTTCGGCGTCTTCGGCGCCATCGCGGCGGGCGGAGGCGCGATCGGACTGATCCTCGGTGGCCTGCTGACGCAGTACCTCGACTGGCGCTGGTGCCTGTACGTCAACGTCGCGATCGCCGCCATCTGTGCGCTCGGCTGGTACTTCCTCCCTGCCGACCATCGCTCCGGCGCCCGCGCGCGCTTCGACGTCCCGGGAGTGTTGTCGGCCGGTCTGGGACTCGTCGCCATCGTGTACGGGTGCAGCCGCGCCGAGTCCGACGGCTGGGGCTCCGCGCCGGTCGCCGGCCTGCTGATCGCCGGAGTCGTGCTGCTCGCGGCCTTCGTGGCGGTCGAGAGCCGGGTGGCGCGTCCCCTGCTCCCGCTGCGCGTGGTGCTGGACCGGACGCGGGGCAGCGCCTACTTCGCCGTGGCCGTCGCGATCATCGCGATGTTCGGGATGCTGCTGCTCCTCACCTACTACCTGCAGGTCGTCAAGGGATACTCACCGGTCCGCACGGGCATCGCCTTCCTTCCGCTGACCGGTGCCGTGCTGGTCTCGGCCGGCGGCATCGCCTCCCGGTTGCTGCCCCGCGTACCGCCCCGCGCCCTGATGGTCCCGGGACTGCTCGTCGCCGCCGGTGGGCTGGCCTGGCTGGGCCGCCTGGACGCCACCACCTCGTACGCGTCGGGCGTCCTGCCAGGCCAGCTCCTGGTCGGGTTCGGCATGGGCCTGGTGATGGCACCGGCGCTGAACTACGCGACCCACGAGGTGAACGCCTCGGACGCCGGCGTCGCGTCCGCGACGGCGAACACCGCCCAGCAGGTGGGCGGCTCGATCGGCGTCGCCGTGCTCAACACGGTCGCCACCAGCGCGACCGCCGACTACCTGGCTACCCGGCCGAGGAATCCGCTCGTTCTGAGGGAGGGCCTGGTACAGGGCTTCACCCACGGATTCACGACGGCGGCCGTCATCCTGGCGGCCGGCGCCCTCCTGACCGGCGTCATGATGAACACCGGCCGCCCGTCTCGCTGAGCCCGCCTTCGCCGAGTCCGTCTTCCCCGCCGCTCCCGCGATGTCGATGACCGAATCGGTTTCGGTTACGATGTGGCGGTGACCGAGGTGAAGCGGCAGGCTCGTGCGGAGCGGACGCGGGCCGCACTGCTCCGTGGCGCCCGTGAGGTCTTCGAGGAGCGCGGCTTCCTCGACGCCAAGATCAGCGAGATCTGCGACCGGGCCGGCGTCGCGTACGGCAGCTTCTACACGCACTTCGCCGACAAGGACGCGGTCTTCGCCGAGCTGATCGACGAGATGCTGCGGGGCCTGCTCACGGTCATGCGCGCCGAGGCGCTGAACGGCGACGGGCCCGAGGCGCGCATCGCCCGCGCCAACCGCGCCTACCTGCGCGCGTACGAGAAGAGTGCCCGGCTGATGGCCGTGTTCGAGCAGGTCGCGACGTTCTCCCCGGCGATGCGGGAGACCTATCTGCGCGCCTGGGGCGTGTTCTATGACCGTCAGGAGCGCGCGATCCGCGGCTGGCAGGAAGCCGGTCTCGTCCCGGCCGACATCGACCCGCGTACGGCCGCGGTCGCCCTCGCCACCATGATCGGGCGCACCGCGTACACCTGGTTCGTGCTCGGCCGGCCCCATGAGGACGGCGACGTGGAGCAGCTCACCCGGCTCTACTGCCGGGCGATCGGTATCTGAGGGAGGCCAGTGTGGACTTTCACGACACGCAGGAGGAGGCCGCGTTCCGCGCGGAGCTCCGCTCGTGGCTATCGGAACACTGGGCCGGCCGCCCGTCAGAGGGCGGCCGCGGTGACTTCGACACGCTGCGCCGCTGGGGCGGTGAGCTGTACGAGGCCGGGTACGTCGGGCTGACCTGGCCCTCGGAGTACGGCGGCCGCGGACTGTCCCCGACGTACCAGGCCATCTACCTGGAGGAGATGTCCCGCGCGAACGCGCCCGGCCACCCGGGTGTCATCGGCCTCAACATGGCAGGCCCGACGATCATCGCGTGGGGTACCGAGGAGCAGAAACAGCGCTATCTCAAGCCGCTGCTGAACGGCGAGGAGATCTGGTGTCAGGGCTTCTCCGAACCCGGCTCCGGCTCCGACCTGGCCGCCGGCCGTACGAGCGCGGTCCTCGACGGCGACCACTGGGTGGTGAACGGGCAGAAGGTCTGGTCCTCGTACGCGCACAAGGCCGACTTCTGCATTCTCGTGGTCCGTACCGACCCCGAGGCGCCCAAGCACGCAGGCCTGTCGTACCTCATCGTGGACATGCACGCGCCCGGCGTGACCGTACGGCCGCTGCACCAGATCACCGGCGACCCCGAGTTCAACGAGATCTTCTTCGACGACGTACGCGTGCCACGCGCGTCGATCCTCGGCAGGCCGGGCGACGGCTGGAAGGTCGCCATGACCACGCTG
>DASQPY010000327.1:0-3763 GCA_035643735.1 Actinoallomurus sp.
TAGGCGGTGAAGACGAACTCCCATGGCCCGAAACTCCCGCTGCTGAGATAGGCGGCGCCGGCCCCGGCGACCATGATGTGCGTTGAACCGGCGCCTGGTCGGTTCTCGCAGCAGGGACATGAGGAACGCGTACAGGACACCGACCAGCATTGGCGCGACGACAATCGTGATCAGGACGCTATTCGGCTGGTCGCGGCCCTGACAGTGGCCGTAGTGCCAGGTACCGGCGGAATATCGCCAACCGTCGCGCACAGCGGTCCGGACAGTCCAGGCGGGGTCAACGCGAGCCGGCGTCGCGCGAGAACCGGCCGGCGAACCGCCCGGCGAACCGCTCCGCCAGCCGGAACGGATCCTCACCGCCCAGGCGGGCCAGGCGCCGCATCGCGGCCGGCGACAGCCGGGACAGCGCGTATGCGCCCCAGGCTCCCGCGGTGACCGGCACGAGTGGGCGGTCACGTTCGATGGCCCGGATGATCGCCTTCGCGGCGGCCTCCGGTCCGGGCGCCCAGCGTCCCGCCAGACGCTCGGCGAGCTCCCCCCGTCTCGCCCCCTCCGCCGTGTCGACGCCCGCGTACCGGGCCGCGCGGTAGATGCCGGTCGCGACGAAGCCCGGGCAGACCGCGCTGACGCCGACGCCCGTGCCGGACAGCTCGGCGCGCAGGCTCTCGCTGAGCATCAGCACGCCGGCCTTGGTGGCTCCGTACGCCGGCAGCATCCGGCTGGGCGTGTACGCTGCGGCCGAGGCGACGTTGACGATGTGCCCGCGTCCGCGAGCGGCCATCTGCGGGCCGAAGAACAGGCATCCGTGCACGACGCCCATGAGGTTGACGTCGATGATCCGCCGCCAGTCCGCGACGGAGTGGTCGAAGAACGACCCGCCGATCCCGATGCCGGCGTTGTTGACCAAGATGGCCGGCGCTCCGTGCTCCTCGCCTACCCAGGCGGCGAAGCGCTCCATCGCGGCGGCGTCGCCCACGTCGACGCCGTACGGTATGCCCGCCTCGCCGGCCCGCTCCGCGTCGAGGTCAGCGCAGATCACGGTCAGCCCGCGCGCGCCCAGGGCCAGCGCGGTGGCCCGCCCGATCCCGCTCGCCGCCCCGGTAACGATCGCCACCACTGTCACGTCACCGATCGTACGAGTACCGCATATTCCCTACTCAACAGATCGACGTCACGGCGGAATCACCGTTCACCTGCTGTGCGAGCCCTACGACACCATCGCGTTGGGTGATCATTGGCTCGTGGTCGGACTCGTCATCGGTACTGAGCTGGGTACGTCCGGTGGGCCGCTCCTATACCATCAGGGCCGGTACGGCGGGTTCGACCCGCATCCCGACTGAGCCTGACGAAATCGGTATGGGTGAAGACATCGTCACGCTGGGTCGATGACTTTAAGCTATATATGCCTGCCGAATTCCGCGCGGGGTGGAGCCTATGGAGAGCTGGTTCGCCGAACGATCCGTCGGCCAGATGCTGCCCGGAGACCACGCGTGGTTCTCCTACTCCAGCCGTGAGGAGCAGGAGCACGTCGTCGGCACGTTCCTACGCGACGGGCTGATGACCGCGGACAAGGTCATCTACATCACCGACGCCGATGCGCAGGACCTCCCCGGCCTGCGGACCAGCCGTGATCTCAATCCCGAGACCTACTTGTGCACGGGCCAGCTCGCGATCCTCCGGCGTACGGACGCATGCCTGACGGCGGGGGTCTTCGATCCCGGCCGGATGGTCGCCTCCCTCGAGGACGTACTGGCCCGTGCGGAGCGGGACCGGTTCCGCGGAGTCCGCGTGACGGCGGACATGACCTGGGCGATCCGGCAGCGGAGCGGCCGAGACCGAGTGCTGGACTGCGAGGCCGGGTTAGACGCGGCCATCGCGCCCAGCACCACAGCGATGGCGATCTGCCAGATCGACCGGCGCTCCTGTACGCACGATGAGCTCACCGCACTCAAGGAGACACACGAGGTTCTCGTGGGCGCCGATCCAGACTTCGACGATGGAGTCCTGACCATAACCCGCACGTTCTCGCCACGCGGTCTGCACCTGAGGGGCGAGCTCGATGGCGCGCGGCACACCGTGTTCGCCGAGGCCCTGCATGCCGTGACGGCGCTGGGCGGCGACATTCATCTCAACGTTCGCGACCTGAGGTTCATCGACCTGGGCGCGCTGAGCATGATGGCCGGCGCGGCGATGCGCATGGCCGCGCACGGCAGCCTGATTCTCGACGACCCCTCGCCCGACCTCACCGAGGTCGTACAGCTCGTCGGAGGGCCGATGCTCCCCTGGTTGAAGATCGGCAACGGTGAGGCGTCGTGACGATGGCCCCCCACGGCGATTCCCCCCACACCAGGCTCATCCACCGGGCCATGCTCCACTCCGACGACGAGACCTATTTCGGCGCCGCGATACCTTTCCTGATCGAGGGACTGGACGCCGGCGAGACCGTGCTCGCCGTCGTCCCTGCCGCCACCGGGGCGAGGCTCCGCCGCGTGCTGGGCGCTCGCGGCGATGCCCTGGAGCTCCGCGACGCCGCCCACTGGTACTCCCATCCGACGCGCACCATCGCCGCCTACAGCTCCTTCATCGACGATCATCCCGCCACGCGCCTCCGTGCACTGGCCGAGCCCGGCTGGAAGGCCCGCACGCCGGCCGAGATCGCCGAGTGGACCCGGTACGAGTCGATCGTCAACCAGGCGTTCGCCGACGTCGAGGGGGCCGTGCTGTGCATGTACGACCGGCGCACCACCGCGCCCGAAGTCCTCGACGGCGCGCTGCGCACGCACCCCGAGCTGGTCGACGACTCCGGCCCGCACACCAACGACGCCTTCCTCGACCCACGCATGGTCTACGCCGAGGTCGACCGCCGTCCCCTGCCCCCCGTCCCGCCGGACGCGCGTGAGATGCCGGTCGACAGCATCGACCTGTGCGCGCTGCGGGCCTTCGTCGGCAGCCACGCCGAGGACCACGGCATCACGTCGGCCCGCCTGCACGATCTGCTCGTCGCCACCACCGAGGTCGCCACCAACGCGATCCGGCACGGCCTCCCCCCGGTCACCTGCCGCACCTGGACCGACGACGGCGACCTGGTGGTCGACGTGACGGACGGCGGCCACTGGGAGCCGGAGGGCCTGCCGGGCTTCCTGCCACCGGACCCCCTCCTACGAGCAGGCTTCGGCCTGTGGGGCGTCCGCATGCTGTGCCCGCTGGTCCAGCTCCGCACCGGCCCGACCGGCACCGACGTCCGCCTGCGCGTCCCTCCTCGCTAGGGCGTGTCTGGCTCGCTGTTCGTTGAGGGAGCGGCGGTAGCCGGCGAGTTCAGTCGAGGATCTCCCTGGTGCTCTTGTGCCAGGAAAGGGTCGAGGCAAGCGGCACCCCACGGTGATCCTCGCCGCGCTGCACGATCTCGCCCTCGCCGGACGCGCCCCGGCGCTTGCCGCGGCCTATGCCGCTGCGGACGGCGACGCTGCCGCCGGCGCGGCGATCGACATGCTGCTGCGGATGACCGACTCGGTCGTGGCCATCGCCGTGCGCCGGAAGACACGGACCAACGAGACCGGACGCTGCGCCGTGCTGTATCCGGCCATTGCCGAGGCGGCGCGCCGGGTAGGCGCGAATGCGGTCGGGCTGATCGACCTGGGCTGTTCGGCTGGGCTCAATCTCAATGTCGATCGCGTTGGCATCACGTACAGCAACGGACAATCGCTGGGCGACCCGTCGTCTCCCGTGCAGCTGTCGTCTTCGATCGTGGGAGACCGGCCCGTCC
>DASQPY010000328.1:0-4912 GCA_035643735.1 Actinoallomurus sp.
GAAGGATGCCCCACCTCGGACTGGTGGCCGTCGTCGTCGATGACTACGACGAGGCCATAGCGTTCTACGTGAACACCCTCGGCTTCGCCCTCCTGGAGGACACGCGACTGGACGCCGTCAAGCGCTGGGTCGTCGTCGCCCCACCGGGCGCACGGGAGACGGCCGTACTCCTCGCGCGCGCCGCGACGCCCGGCCAGGAGGCCCGGGTGGGGGACCAGACCGGAGGCCGTGTCGGCTGGTTCCTGTACACCGAGAGCTTCGCCGACGACTACGAACGCCTGCGCCGCGCCGGCGTGGCGTTCGAGGAGGCGCCGCGGAGCGAGCCCTACGGCACCGTCGCCGTCTTCCGCGACCTGTACGGCAACCGCTGGGACCTGATCCAGCCCTAGTCGGAGGCTTCGGCGGCCGGGAGCTCCGGCTTGCCGATGACCCTGCCGATCCACAGTCACGGTTCCTTGATCTCGGCATGGGTCGGCAGCGTGTTGGGCGAGGTCCAGACGCGGTTGAAGCCGTCCATGCCGACTCGCTGGATGACCTCGTTGACGAAGTGTGAGCCCTCGGCGTACTGCTTCATCTTCATCTCCAGCCCCAGCAGGCGCCGGAACGCCCGGTCGACCTGGGAGGCGCCCTCTCTGCGGCGCTGGAACTTGGCGCGGATGTCGGCGACGCTCGGCACGACCTCGGGTCCGACCGCGTCCATGACGTAGTCACCGTGGCCCTCGGCCAGCGTCATCACGGCGGTGAGCCGGTCGAGGATCTCGCGCTGCTCGGGGGTCTGCATCGCGTCGATGAGGTTGCCCTCGCCGCCGCGTACGGCGTCCGCGACCGCCTCACCCACGCCGCGCAGGCGTTCGAGCAGCGCACCGGGGTCGAGGTCGGAGGCGAGCAGGAACGCGGTCATCTGGTCCTGGACGTAGGCGCGCAGCCACGAGACCGACGCGAACTGGGCCCGGTGGGTCTCCTCGTGCAGGCACACCCACAGCCGGAAGTCATGGGAGTCGACCTTGAGCTCCTGCTCCGCGCCGACGATGTTGGGCGCGACGAGGGTCAGCCGCCCCGTCGGCGCGCGGCCGGTCGGGTCCGGCGGCAGGAACAGCTCGTACTGGCCGAGCACGCGGCTGGCCATGTACGCGAGGATCGCGCCGACCTGCATGCCGGTCACCCGCGATCCCACGGCCTGGATCACCGCGCCGCCGGTGCCACCACCGAGCAGGCCGCTGCCGCGGCGCGCCTGGAGCTGCTCCATCAGGGGTTCGAGGACGACGCGGAAGCCGTCGACGTTCGCCTGGATCCAGCCGGGCCGGTCCACGACCTTGGCCGGAGACGCGTCGATGCCGCCGTCCATGCCGGTGAAGTCACGGACGTGGCCCTGGGCCACGCCCGAAAGCTCGCGCAGCTCCGCGACGACCTGGCGAGCCTCCGCCGGGCTCACCTGCGGCCCTGGGCGGACAAGTCGGGTCCCCGTCTGAACGGCGACATTCCAATCGATCATGGCAGTTGGCATTACAACCCTCTCCGGCCGGGCCCTCCACCTACGGTACGTCCCCGATCGCCTGGGGAGCATGCCTCACATGCTCCAACGCCCGGAGACCTCCGATGAACTCCCGGCGCCGCCGATCAGCGGCAACCGCAGCCGGCGAGGGTGCCGGCGAGGGTGTCGAGGGAAGAGAGCACGGCGTCCACCCGGCTCGCCGGCACCTGGTTCGCCATGAAGGCGAAGGCCAGCAACCGCCCGTCCGCGTCCTCGACGACTCCGGCGAGGGTGTTGACCCCGTCGAGGGTGCCCGTTTTCGCCCGTACGACGCCCCTCCCGGCGGAGCCCGTACCCGTGTCGAACCGGTCGTCGAGCGTGCCGGAGAACCCGGCGACGGGCATGCCGGACAGCACGGTGCGTAGCTCGGGATGGGCGGGGGAAACGGCAAGGGCGAGCGCTTTGGCCAGTGCGGACGGCGTGATCCGGTTGTCGTGCGAGAGCCCGCTGCCGTCGTACACCTCGATGCCCCCGGTGACGCCGAGCCTGGCGAGCACGTCGCGCGTGGCCGCGGCACCGCCCGCGAACGTCGGCGGCCGGTGGAGGTTCATCGCCACCTGCCGGGCCATGGCTTCGGCGATGTCGTCGTCGCTGTGGGTGAGCAACTGCTCGACCAGCGCCGAGATCGGCGGCGACTGCACGGCGCCGAGCCGGCGGGCCCCCTTGGGCGCGGTCGTGCGCGACCCGACATGCGCCGTCACGCCACGGTTGGTGAGCATCTGCGCGAATCTTTGTGCGGCGACCGACGGCGGGTCCTGGACGCGGGGGGTGTACTGGACTCCCGGCACCATCCGGCCCGCGTCCAGTTCGAGCGCGGTCACCGGGGCCACGTCGCCCTCAGGGGAGAAGTAGAGCTGCTTCCAGCCCGGGGCCATCCGGCTGCCCTGGTACGCCGAGATGTCGTAGTCGACCGTCACCTGTGTCGTACCCGCGGTCTTCAGCGCCGCGGCGGTCTGTTTCGCCAGGTCGGCGAGTGACGCCGGCTGGGGATAAGCGTTCTTCGAGCCGACCGTCGTCAGCGTGGGATCGCCGCCTCCGACCAGGACGACGCCCCGGTTGCTCCGCACCACGCTGGTCGTGAGCCGACGGTCCGGGCCCACTGAGGCGAGCACGGCCACCGCGGTGATCAGCTTGGTCGTCGAGGCGGGCACCGCCGGTTGTCCGGCGTTGCTGCTGAACAGGGACCGGCCGGTCATGGCGTCGACGACGACACCGCTCAGGCTCTGGCCGAGGCCGGCGTCCTGCATCGGGCCGGCCAGCCGTGCCGCCAGCGAGCCCGCCGAGGGTAGCGGCGCGGTCGCGGCGACCGGCGCCATCGGGGGCGGCCCGGCGGGAATGATCGCTCTCGCCGCCACGGTTGGCGGTCTCAGCGCGAGGGAACGATCAGGTGTGAGCTTCACCACTGCCAGGGCGGCGGTGACCAGGAAGACGTTCAGCAGCGCCAGTGTGATCATGGCCACGGCGCGCTCGGGCCTCCGCACCTTAACGCCCCTCTCATCGCCGCAGCGCTAGTGACGTGCGACATTCTTGTACAGGCCAACATCCAACCAGAACCACCTCGGCCCGCCCCGGGGAGCGGAGGACATTGTGCAATTCGACGTCACTATCGAGATCCCTAAGGGACAGCGCAACAAGTACGAGATGGATCATGAAACTGGACGAATCCGACTCGACCGGATGTTGTTCACGTCGACGCAGTACCCGGCGGACTACGGCTTCATCGACAACACGCTGGGTGAGGACGGCGATCCGCTCGACGCGCTCGTGCTCCTTCAGGAGCCGACTTTTCCCGGTTGCCTGATCCGCTGCCGTACGGTCGGCATGTTCCGGATGACGGACGAGGCCGGCGGTGACGACAAGGTTCTCTGCGTGCCCGCCACCGATCCACGGATGGAACATCTGCGCGACATTCACCACGTGCCGGAGTTCGACCGGCTGGAGATCCAGCACTTCTTCGAGGTCTACAAGGACCTCGAGCCCGGCAAGTCGGTCGAGGGCGCCAGCTGGGCGAACCGCAGCGACGCCGAGGCCGAGATCGAACGGTCGTTCAAGCGAGCCGAGAACCACTGAGGCCAGCTGCCCGGTCCGGCCGTCTCCCAGGGTCGGCCGACCGGGCGAGCCACCCGCCGCCTACCGCGGCCCGGCCGGCCGGGTGGCGCCCGCGTAGTCCGGGCGGAACGCGGGCGAGATCCTTACTCTCGCCCCCGTGAACGGGGCCTCGACCATCTGACCGTTGCCGATGTAGATCCCGACATGGTGGATCGTGCTCGGGTTGGATGGATTGTGTGCGAAGAAGACCAGGTCACCCGGGCGCAGCTGGTTGCGTGCCGGGTGCGGGCCCGAGTTGTACTGCGCCGTCGCGTAGTGAGTGAGCGGTACGCCGGCGCGCGCCCAGGCGTACGTCACCAGGCCCGAGCAGTCGAACCCGACGGTGTGCGCCCCCTGCGCGATGCCGAGTGAGGGCCCGGCCGGGTTGCCGCCGCCCCAGGAGTACGGCGTGCCGATCCACTTGAGCGCGGCGCGTGCGGCCACGGCGCCCATGCCGGAGCCGTGCGGCAGGTGGCGCGCGACCTGGCGTGCGCCCGCCGGGGTCACCTTGGGCACCCCGGCGTTCGCGTCGCGTGTACGCCGTAGCTCCGCCGAGTGGGCGCGCGCCTTGCCCAGGGCGGCGACCAGGGCCGCCTTCCGCTGCTGGATCTGCTTGACGCTCGCCCGCTGACGCGCCACCGCGGCGGTCGCGGCCTGACGCGCGCTCGCGGCGGCACGGGTCGCGCCGCGCTGCGCCTCCAGTGCCCGGCGCGACTGCTTCTCGAAGAGGCCGGCGATGCTCTCGGCGGCCTGCTCCTGGCGTACGGCGAAGTTCTGCCGGTTCGCGAAGAACTGCATGAATGAGGCCCGCTCCAGGAACCCCGCCGGACCACCGCGCCCGCCGAGGACCGCGGCGGCCGAGGGATAGGTGTTGTCGGTCCGGTAGGCGTTCGCGGCGAACCTCGCGAGCTCACGGCGCGTCTGCCCCAGCCGGTCGCGGGCACGCACCGACCGGTCCCGCGCGGCCTGGTAGTCACGGTCGGCCTGCTCGAGCCGGGCACGCGCGCCGTTGAAGCGTTCGATCGCGAGCTCGGCCTGGTCGTTCAGGTCGTCGAGCCGGCCGTCGGCCTGCGCCAGCTCGGCGCCGATCCGGCCGACGTCGGCGGCACGGTCGCGCACCTGCTTGTCGCTCTTGGCGAGATCGTGGGCGCTCGGGGAGGGGTCGGCCCGCGACGGGCCGGAGAGCAGCACCGTGACCGCGAGCGCGCGTCAGGCCGCGACCGCCGCGGTGGCGCGTCAGCGGGCGAGCGTCAAGCAGATCCAGCAGCGGAAGGCGGCCCTGGTCGCCGCCCT
>DASQPY010000329.1:0-5193 GCA_035643735.1 Actinoallomurus sp.
CAGGCGGTCTGGAAGTTCAACCACGGCAACCCGGCGACGCCGGCCACCGCGCTCTATCCCAGCGAGGGCCTGCTCAGCATGGACTATCCGTTCACGCTCGCCACCTCCGACAAGACCAAGGTCCGCGCGGCCGGCCTGCTCGAACAGGCGATGAGCAGCCCGGAGGCCACGAAGGCCGTACAGGCGCTGGGGTTCCGGACTCCCGACGGCCACCCGGGTAATGACTTCACCGCCAAGAGCGGGCTGAGCCCCCGGGTCCCGCGTGCGCTGCCGTCCCCCGCAACCGGTGACGTCACCGACGTCATGCAGGCATGGACCAAGCTCTCGCTGCGTACCCGGATGCTGACGCTTCTCGACGTGTCGGGGTCGATGGGCCAGCCGGTCGGCAAGGGCGTGACCCGGATGCAGGCGACCGCGCAGGTGGCGCAGGGCGGGCTCGCGATGCTGCCCGACGCGACCGACCTCGGCCTGTGGACGTTCTCCACGAACCTGAACGGCAGTCTGGACTACCGGACCGAAGTGCCGATCGGGCCGCTGTCCACGCGGCTCGGGTCGGGGACACGCCGGCAGGCGATCCTGTCCGCGCTCGGCCGGGTACGCCCCAAGCCCGACGGCAACACCGGCCTGTACGACTCCGTCCTCGCGTCCGTGCGCTCGCTGAGGAGGACGTACAAGACCGGGTACTACAACTCGGTCCTCGTGCTGACCGACGGGAAGAACGACGACGCCCACGGCATCTCGCTGAACAACCTGCTCGCGACGCTCAAGCGGGAGGCCGACCCGGATCGGCCGGTTATGGTCATCTTCATCGGCTTCGGGCCGGATGTGGACATGGCGGCGATGCAGAAGATCGCCGTACAGAGCAACGGCGAGGCGTACCACGCCCTGAAACCGCAGGATGTGCAACGAATTCTGCTGGAGACCATCGCCCGCCGCATCTGTGCCCCACAGTGTCACTGAGAGGTCGACACGACTTCATATCGGTCTAATCATTCGGGAGAGGATTTTCCGGGATTAGTGGTTGGATCCTGTGAACCAGGCTCCTCAGGACGGCGTCTTTAATACGGAGGCCCGACGGGAGCGGGGCGTCGGGCCTCCTTCTTCATCTCCGGGGGCTGTCCGGCATGACACTCTCGGGAGGCTCTTGTGGCCGGTTGGCCCAGTCTCGGTCGTGTAGAGGATCGCCGACTGGCGCAGGCACTGCGCGACGGTGATGCCCTCGCACTCGCGGAGATCTACGACTTCTACGCTCCGCGCCTGTTCGACTACTGCCACGCGTTGCTGCGGGACCAGGATCTGGCCGCGGACGCCCTGCACGACTCCCTGATCGCCACGCGGGAGCACATCGGCAAGCTGCGTGAGCCGGAGCGCTTCCGCAGCTGGATCTATGCGATCGTCCGCAACGAGTGCCTGCGGCAGCTCGCCGATCCCGACCGGCCCGAGCAGCGGCACGGGGCGCCCGAGCAGTCCGAGGACGCGTTCCTGGACGCCGAAGAACGCCAGCGGCGCGAAGAGACGCGGCAGCTCGTGCACAGTGCCCTGGCCGGGATGGCGGCCCGCCACCGCGAGGCGGTCGACCTGTCCGCCCGGCACGACCTGTCCGCCGAGGAGCTCGCCGGAGTGCTCGGCATCTCCTCCCAGCAGGCCACGGAGCTGGTCGCCCAGGCACGCGACGACCTGGACAACTCCCTCGCCGCCGCGATCATCGCCCGTACGGGCCGCGGCGACTGCCCGAGCGTCGCGGCGCTCGTGGACGAGGACGAGTGGCCGCTGCCGCCGGAGGTCTGCCGCAAGCTCATCCGGCACATCGAGTCCTGCCCGGTCTGCCGTGACCGCCGTAAGCGCAAGGTCTCCACGAACCGCCTCATGCAGGTGCTGCCGGTCGCGGCCATGCCCTCCGACCTGCGGATGGCCGTGCTCTCCCTGGCGGAGGCGCCCGACCAGCACGAAAACCGCCTGCGCATCGCGCAACGCGCGGAGCCCTTCGACGTCTGGGGCTGGCCGACCAGCCTCGAACGCCGCACCCAGCCGGCGCGCAAGAAGAGCCGGCGCGGTGAGGGTTCGTCCCACCTGTTCCCCGCCATCGCCGTGGCCGCCTGCGTCATGCTCGTGATCGGCGCGATCTTCCTGCTCACCAGCGGCGGCGACTCGGACGGCTCCAAGAACCTGAACAACAAGGTCCCCGGCGACGTCGCGGCCGGCCCCAGCGACAGTGCGACGGACTTCCCCTCGCCGAGTGACAGCGTCGAGCCCTCGCCGACGAAGTCCAGCCACTCACCGTCGCCCACGCCGACCAAGCACACGCCGACGCCGGCGCCGGCCCCGACGACGCACCGGCCCGCGCCGCCCCCTCACCCGACCCACAAGCCGCCGACGCACAAACCCCCGAAGCCGGGCACGCTCTCCGTCGGCAGTTGCTCCATCAGCGCCACCGACTCCACCTGCACGTTCACCATCAAGGCCGTCGGTGGCACCGTGAAGTGGCAGATCACCGACAGCTCCGGCGTCACGGCCTCCGGCAGCGGCACCCTCACCAGCGGCCAGACGAAGACGATCACGGCGACCAAGCCCAGCCCGTGCAGCGATTCGGATACCGGCACGATCTCCTTCTTCCCGAACGGCACCGCGTCGATCCCGTACGACTGTCTCCTCGGCTGATCCCGGCAGCATGGTGTTTACGTGATCGGTGGCCGAGTGCCAGGATGCGACGCATGACCCCCGATGCCGCCACCTTCAAAGCGGCCCGCGACTTCCTCCTTGCGCGCGCCGACGACTACGAGACCGCCCGCAGCGGCTTCCGCTGGCCCGACGCGACGGGTCTCAACTGGGCCGTGGACTGGTTCGACGGTGTGCTCGCCGCCGAGTCGCCGGACGCCCCGGCGCTGTGGATCGTCGAGCAGGACGGCTCGGAGACCAAGCTCACGTTCGCCGAGCTCTCGACGCGTTCGAGCCGTGTCGCGGGCTGGCTGCGGGCGAACGGGGTCGGGCGCGGCGACCGGATCCTGCTCATGCTCGGCAACCAGGTCGAGCTGTGGGAGACGATGCTCGCGGCGATGAAGCTCGGCGCCGTCGTCATCCCGGCGACGACGCTGCTCACCGCGGCCGACATCACCGACCGGATCGAGCGCGGCGGCGTCCGGCACGTCGTCACGCGCGCCGACGACACCGCCAAGTTCGACGGCCTCACCGGAGACTGGACGAGGATCTCGGTCGGCCCGGTCGAGGGCTGGCTGTCGTATGAAGACGCGGCCGGCGCGGAGCCGTACTCCGGGAGTGAGGAGGCCACGCACGGCGACGACACGCTGCTCCTTTACTTCACCTCCGGCACGACCGACAAGCCGAAGCTGGTCGAGCACACCTACGCGTCGTACCCGGTGGGCCACCTGTCCACGATGTACTGGATCGGCCTGCGCCCCGGCGACGTGCACCTGAACATCTCCTCGCCGGGCTGGGCCAAGCACGCGTGGAGCAACTTCTTCGCGCCGTGGAACGCCGGCGCCTGCGTGCTGGTCTTCAACTACACCCGCTTCTCCGCGCCCGCGATGCTCGACGTGCTGAAGCGGTGCGAGGTCACGAGCTTCTGCGCCCCGCCGACCGTGTGGCGCATGCTGATCCAGGAGGACCTGTCCGCCTGGCGGCTGGGGCTGCGCACGGTCGTGGCGGCGGGTGAGCCGCTCAACCCGGAGATCATCGACCAGGTGCAGAAGCACTGGGGCCTGACGATCCGCGACGGGTACGGCCAGACCGAGACGACGGCGCAGATCGGCAACTCCCCGGGGCAACCGCTCAAGCCCGGATCGATGGGCCGCCCGCTGCCCGGATACACGATCGCGCTCATCGACCCCGCCACCGGGCAGGAGGGTGACGAGGGCGAGGTCTGCATCGACCTCTCCGAGCGGCCCGCCGCCCTGATGGTCGGCTACCACGGCGACGCCGAGCTCAACGACGCGGCGATGGCCGGCGGTTACTACCACACCGGCGACGTGGCGACGAAGGACGCGGACGGCTACATCACCTTCGTCGGCCGTACCGATGACGTGTTCAAGGCGTCGGACTACCGGATCTCGCCGTTCGAGCTCGAGAGCGTGCTGCTGGAGCACGAGGCGGTGGCCGAGGCCGCCGTCGTACCCGCGCACGATGCCGTGCGTCTCGCGGTGCCCAAGGCGTATGTCAGCCTGGCGGCGGGACACGAGCCGACGGCCGAGACCGCGCGCGGGATCCTCGCGTACTGCCGGGAGCACCTCGCCCCGTACAAGCGCGTGCGCCGCGTGGAATTCGCCGACCTGCCGAAGACGATCTCGGGCAAGATCCGGCGCGTCGAACTGCGGGGGCTGGAGGGCGACGAACGCCGTCCGGAGGAGTTCCGCGAGGACGACTTCCCCGATTTGAAGTCATGATCGGCTGACGCGCGATCCGTCTGTAAGGTCGCGCGCGTAGCGGCCCGTCCCGGCATTCCTGTCACACAGGGTCAGAGCTTCCTGGGTCTTTGCTGAGGGGTATTACTTAAAGTAATCGAATAACACATATTTGCCATCAAAAGCTCCCAATGAGGCGGCTTTTAGTGGCAGGATCCTGTGAACCATCGTTACGAATGGGGCGTCTGCGCCCTCGTGCCACCACCAGTTCAGCAGGAGGACCACGTGGCCGGCTGGCCGAGTATCGACAGGGCCGACGACCAGCGTCTCGCCCAGTCGCTGTATGCGGGTGACGCGACCGCCCTGCCCGAGATCTACGACGCGTACGCGCCACGCCTGTTCGACTACTGCCATGTGCTGCTCCGCGACCAGGAGGGTGCCGCGCTCGCGCTGCACGACTCCTTGATCACCGCACAGGAGCGGATCGGCACGCTGCCGGACGCCCGGCTGTTCCGCGGCTGGCTGTACTCCGTGACCCGTAACGAATGCCTTCGCCGCCGCGCCTACGCCGACCCGCCGGCCGAGCGCCGGCGTGCTCCGGAGGCGGCCGGGCTGGAGGCCGACGAGGCCACGCGCCAGCTCGTGCACGCGGCCCTCCTCGTCCTCAACGGCTCGCAGCGTGAGGCGCTGGACCTCTCCCTCCGGCACGAATTGGACCCGCACGAGCTCGCCGAGGTCCTCGGCGTGACGCCGCACGACGCGTCCGTACGCGTGGCGCAGGCCCGGCACGACCTGGACGACGCGTTCGCCGCCGTGGTCGTCGCGGCGACCGGCCGCG
>DASQPY010000330.1:0-11811 GCA_035643735.1 Actinoallomurus sp.
ACGCCTGGATCCGTGGCAGCCGCTACGACGACGTCAAGACCGGCCGGCTCACCCGCGAGGACCTGGACCGGGTCGCCCCGGACAATCCCGCGATCGTCGTGCAGGTCGCGGGGCACTGGGGCGTCGTGAACTCCCGCGCCCTGCGCGAGCTGGGCCTCGACGAGTCCTCGGCGCCACCGCCCGGCGGTGAGTACGGCCGGGACGCGGACGGCCGCCTGGACGGCCGTCTGATCGAACGCGCCCTGATGAACGTCGTGTATCCGGCGACCGTGCGCGGAACCTCGCCGCTGCCGGTGAGTGCGCCGGAGGACCTGCTCCGCGGCCTCACCCGCGCCGTCGGCCTTTGGCACGCGGCGGGCCTGACGTCGATCTGCGACGCCCTGATCGCCCCGGGCGACGTGGCGCTGCTACGGCGAGCCCGCGCCGAGGGCCTGCTGACGATGCGGGCCGGCATGCTGCTGTCGATCGACCACTACGCGAAGGCGCGTGCCCTGGGCGTCGGCAGCGGCTTCGGCGACGACCTGCTGCGGTTCGTCGGCGTCAAGGCGTTCGTCGACGGCGCCATCGGCGGCCGTACGTGCCTGCTGTCCGAGCCGTACGCCGACAACGACGGCCACGGCCTGCAGACGACGTCCACGGACGAGCTGTTCGAGGCCGTACGCACCGTGCACGGAGACGGCAACCGCATCGGCGTGCACGCGAACGGCGACGCGGCGATCCGCCTGGTCCTGGACGCGTTCGAGACCGCGCAGCGCGAGGCGCCGCGGCCCGGGCTGCGCCATCGCGTCGAGCACTGCTCGGTGATCGACCCGGACATCCTGGCCCGGATGAAGGCACTGGGCGCGATCGCCGTGCCGTTCGCCGGATACGCGGCCTACCACGGCGGTGCGCTGAACACCTGGTACGGCGCGTCGCGTACGGAACGGATGTTCGCCCACCGCTCCTTCCTGGACGCGGGCGTCACCGTCGCCGGATCCTCGGACTATCCCTGCGGCCCGTACGAGCCCTTGCTGGGCATCCAGTCGATGGTGACCCGCACGGGCGTGGACGACGGCGTGACCGTGGGCCCGTCCCAGCGGGTGAGCGCGGAGGAGGCCCTGCGGATCTTCACACTGGGCTCGGCCACGGCCGAGGGCGCCGAGGACTCCCGCGGCCGCCTGGCCCCGGGCTACCTGGCCGACTTCACCGTCCTGGGCGAGAACCCCCTGACCATCGACCCGCACGGCATCGCGTCGATCCCGGTGCAGGCGACCTACGTCGCCGGCGAGCCCGTGTACGCCGCCTGACCTACGAGCGGGCCGCTACTTCCGGCCCGGCGCGAGCCTGCTCAGGCAGTGGCGGCTACTTCCTGATCAGGATGCGCCGGCTCAGCGGTAACCGGTCGTGGTGTTCAGGAGTTCTGAGCGGAGGCGGCGGCCGTAGCCGGTGGTGACGTTGAGGCGGCGGGCGAGTTCCGTGCCCGGCAGGTCCGGTTCGGTGGCGAGCAGTGCCGCGGCGCGCTGCCGGGCGCTTCCTCCGGAGGCGGTCTTCGGCTCCGGCGCCGTCTCGGCGGGCCGTTCCATCTCCGGCTTCACACGTGGCAGGTCGGGCCTGGTGATCTCCGACGACTCGGCAGAGGACAGCGGGACGACAGGCGCAGGCGCAGGTGCGGGCACCGTGGGCTCCCGCGTAGTCGCGGCGAGGCTCGCCGTCAGCGACGGAAGAAGTTCGGCCGGGGCCACCGCGGTGAGCTTCAGGGCCAGGCGGTCCGGGGCCGGGGCGTGGCGGCGCCATCTCCGGCCGTAGGCCATCTCCAGGCGGGCGATCTCGGTACGGCGCTCGGCCTCCAGCTCCAGCGCCCGCCGGTACGAGGTGATCTCCCACAGGATCATCCGGCGGCGTAGCCGGGCCGTGGACATCGGCGCCAGCAGCCATCGCGAGCGGCGGACCTTCTCCATCCGGGCGCCGTTGATCAGGCCCACGCGGGCCGCCAGGACGTGTCGCGCGTACTCGCAGAAAAGCACCCACAGCGCCGGCATCGTGGCGTGCGCGATGCGGATCGGTACCGGGCCGCCGGCCTGCCAGTTGAGCCAGATGGTCGCCGCCGTGAAGCCCCAGGGGATCAGCCGCATCGACGGCTTGGCCATGCGCCAGTACGACAGGAGCAGGTCGGCCGCCGAGAAGACCAGGATCGCGACGTCGATGGCGACCGGCACCGCCCATGCCGTGTCGCGGAACCACGGGTGCACGTACGCGTACACCGTCTGGAACGACACGTACATGCCGATCAGTGCCAGGGCGAACATGGCGAGGCCGATCAGGGACACCGCGGCGCGTTCGCCGGTGCTGTCGCCGAGCGCGCGGACCGGCTGTCCGCGGCGTTCCGCGTCCTGGTCGCGGTAGGTCACGACGGGGGCCACCTCTCGTTCACGAAGCCTGCATCGATTCGGACCGAAGGAACGATACGCACATATCCCCCTCTTGATCGCCTGGTTTCCGTGCCGCTCCGACAACGACCCGATGAACGGAGGAGTGGCTATTGCGGCGGACGGGACTTTTCGGATAGTCAGGCCTGGTGGCCACTACATTCGTCGTCAGCGGGCTCGCGTCGCCTGTCGAGATCCTCATCGACCGGTGGGGCGTGCCGCACGTGTACGCGAACTCCCAGGACGACCTCTTCGTCGCGCAGGGCTTCAACGCCGCCCGTGACCGGCTGTTCCAGATCGACCTGTGGCGCCGGCGCGGGCTGGGGCTGCTGTCGGAGGTCTTCGGCGAGGCGTACGTCGAACGCGACCGCGCCGCGCGCCTCTTCCTCTACCGGGGCGACATGCACGCCGAGTGGCTGGCGTACGGCTCGGACGCCAAGCGTGTGACCAGCGCCTTCGTCAAAGGCATCAACGCCTTCGTGGAGCTCTGCCGCAAGGACCAGACCCACCTGCCGCCGGAGTTCAAAGCCCTGGACTACCTGCCCTCCTACTGGGAGCCCTCCGACATCGCGCGGATCCGTGGTCACGGGCTCTTCTACAACCTGGAGCAGGAGGTCGCGCGGGCGCTGACGCTGCGCGACTACGGCCCTGAGGTGGAGGACCTGCGGCGGGTACGCGAGCCGGAGCACGCCCTGCGCATACCGGCAGGACTCGACCTCTCCGCCATCCCGGACGACGTGCTGCGGGTGTACCGCCTGGCGACCGCGCCGTTCCCGGCCCCCGGCGAGGCGCCACGCCCCGACCTCGACGGCAGCAACAACTGGGTGATCGGCCCCTCCCGTACGGCCTCCGGGCGCCCGCTGCTCGCCAACGACCCGCACCGCGCCGTCTCACTGCCGGGACTGCGCTACATCGCGCACCTGTCCGCGCCCGGCATTGACGTCATCGGCGCGGGCGAACCCGCGCTGCCCGGCATCTCCATCGGGCACAACGGGCAGATCGCCTTCGGGCTCACGATCTTCCCCATCGACCAGGAGGACCTGTACGTCTACCGCACCAACCCCGCCGATCGCCGCGAGTACGCCTACCGGGGGCGCTGGGAGGCGATGGAGCTCGTACGCGAGACGGTGCCGGTCCGCGGCGGCGAACCCGTCGAGGTCGACCTGTGGTTCACCCGGCACGGCCCGGTGATCCACTCACGCGCCGACCGGAACGCCGCCTTCGCCGTACGGGCGGCCTGGCTCGAACCCGGCATGGCGCCCTACCTCGGCAGCATGGACTACATGCGCGCGAACGGGCCGGATGAGTTCGTCGCCGCGATGAACCGCTGGGGCGCGCCGGGAGAGAACCAGGTGTACGCCACGCCGGACGGCACGATCGGCTGGCGGCCCGCCGGCCTCGTCCCCAAACGCCCGAACTGGGACGGCACCCTGCCCGTACCCGGCGACGGCCGGTACGAATGGGACGGCTTCTACGACGTGGACGAGCTGCCGTCCGTACGGGACCCGGAGCAGGGCTGGTTCGCGACCGCCAACCAGCTGAACCTCCCCGAGGACCACCCCTGCATGGTGACCTACGACTGGTACGCGCCGTTCCGGCACGAGCGCGTCGCCGAGGAGCTCGGCTCGCGTACCGGCTGGACGGTCGAGGACTGCCTGCGGCTCCAGACCGACTACGTCAGCCTGCCCGCGCGGCGGATCCAGTCGCTGCTGACGGGGCTGACCAGCGAGGACGAGCGCGTCGCGACCGCTCTTGACCTGCTGCGCGACTGGGACGCGACGCTGTCGGCCGACTCGGCCGCGGCGGCGCTGTTCGAGGTCTGGTACCGCCGTCACCTGCGCCCCGCCGTACTCCGCGCGGAACTCCGTCGGCTCCTCCCACCGGAAAAGCGCGCCGGAGCCCTGCCCCGCGTCCTGCCGGCCGAGGACCTGGCCGGCGACGCGCGTGTGGACCTGGGCCTGCTGTTCGCCCGAGACGTGAGCGCGACCGTGCTCGCCACACTCGCGGACGCGATGATCGAGGTCGAGGGCCTGCTCGGCCCGGAACCGTCGGCATGGGCGTGGGGCGGGCTGCACCGGGCGGAGCCCCGGCACCCGCTCGCCCGCCGGCTGGGCGAACGCGACTGGACCTCGGCCGGTCCGGCGCCACGGGGCGGCAGCGGCGACACGGTCGGCGCCACCCCGTACACAGCGGACTTCATCCAGGCGGCCGGCGCGACGTTCCGCCTGGTCATCGACGTCGGATCCTGGGACGACTCGGTGGCGATGAACTCCCCGGGCCAGTCCGGCGTCCCGGGCAGCCCTCATTACAACGACCTGTTCGAGAGCTGGGCCGCCGACGGGGCGTTCCCGCTGCTCTACAGCCGTGAGTCGGTCGAGGCCAACCTCAGCGAACGCCTCAGCCTCCGGCCGTCTTAGACCGCTCGATCAGCACCGCGGCCAGGGCGTCCCGGAGCTCGGCGTCCGACGGCAGCGCGCGCTCGCCCGCCATGCGGCGCAGGGACGTCATCGTCACGTCGTGCAGGCCGCAGACGGTGAAGCGGTCGAAGGCGGTCATGTCGGGATCGACGTTCAGGGCGAAGCCGTGGCTGGTGATGCCGTGCCGGATGCGCATGCCGATGGAGGCGACCTTGTGGTGCTCCGGGGTCCAGACGCCGACCAGGCTGGAGCTCCCCGGTGGGGTGTCACGCCGGAGCGCCGGAAACCCGAGCCGCCCCAGCGCCTCGACGATGCCGTTCTCCATCCAGCGCACGATGTCCACCGGGCCGCCCCTGCCGATGTCCGCGACCAGGTAGCCGACCAGCTGCCCCGGCCCGTGGTACGTCGCGAAGCCGCCCCGGTCCACCTCGACGGTGCGGATCCCGAGATCGGCAGGCAGGTCGGCGGGCGCCGTACGCGACCCGTAGGTGATCACCGGGGGATGGCTCAGCAGGAACAGCCGGTCGCCGGCGAGGTCCTCGCGGCGTTCCTTGACCCAGGCCGCCATCAGCGCACTCGCCTCGTCGTAGGGGATCTCGCCGAGGTCGACGCGCTCGATCATGGGTCAGCCTCCGACGAGCTGGACGAGCTTGATGAACACCAGCTCAGTATGGACCTCGAGGTCGACCACCTCCTCAAGGGAGTCCACCTGGCGGTCGCCGACCAGCACGATGAAACCGTTGCGGGCGAACGCGCGCTCGGCGATGGCGGCCTGGCGCTCCCAGTCGAGACGGCGGGCCTCACGCAGGCGGTAGCCGTTCGCCTCGGTCTCCGCGTCGTCCGGCCGGACGAGGCCGGCGAAGTGGCGCGACGGTGACGCGTTGTGCCGGGCCACCTCCTCGCGGACCCGCAGCCGGACCAGCTCGCGTACGGTCATCCGGTCCGCCAGCCCGGTCAGGATGGTCTCGGCCGGCCTCCCGCCGGTCGCGGTCTCATCACGCAGCGCCAGAGTCGCCATCAGGATCCTCGCTTGATCTGCCGGAGAATGGTCGCGTCGTCGATCGTGGCGTCGTCGGCGAGGAGGAACGCCTTGCTGAGGATCAGCGCCAGCCGTTCGTCCTCGAACGGCAGGAAGACCCGGTCGTCGCCGGACGGCGACCGTACGATGCACAGGTACGCGTCGTCCGGCTCCATGAGGATGTTGGCCGACCCCAGATGGATCTTGTACGTGCGCAGCGAGCCGTGGACGCGCAGGAACCGCTCGGTCAGCTCCGTAGGGGCGGCGAGCTTGGTGCGCGGCAGCAGCCGGGCCAGCGCGTCGCGGCGTACCTCCGCCGTGGCGCTGAGCGCGCCGAAGCCCTCGCGCTGCCAGTAGGCCTCGTAGCGGTCCTCGCCCCGGTCGGACCACTCGGGGTCGGCGGCGATCGAGGTGACCCCCACGAACAGGTCGACGTCCCGCATGGCCTCGCTGAACACGACCGGCGGCACCTCGGCCAGCGCCACCTCGCGCCAGGCGCCCTCGGTGCGGCCCTCGAACCGCACCTGGTCGGTCGAGGCCAGGTCCAGGTCCGACTCGGCGTAGGAGTGGAAGAACCGGGCGCGCCACCGCCGTCCGGCCAGCTCGCGTGTCGCGCCCGCCTCGCTGCCGCCGTCCCACGCCCCGAGCATCGTCGTCGTCCAGCCGCGGGTCTTGAACAGCGCGAACAGGCGCTGGTAACGCAGGAGGTGCGCGGCGAACCGGTTGGAGTAGACGCCCGTCTCCAGCTCGGCCGGGGTGAGCAGGTAGATCTCCCGGAACGCCTGCTTGAACGGCTGGCGGATCCCGCGCTCGGTGAGCAGGTCCCGCCAGGCGCGGATCTCCTCGACCGACGCGCGTACGGGATGCCAGAGCCGGACCGCTCCGACGGCGGCGACCGGCCGTCCGGCGGAGTCGAGCAGCTCGCCGCCGGCCGGCAGCACCGCCCGCCACTCGCCGGAGGCGACCTCCACCTCCCAGATGAGACGCTCGGAGAGTGGCCGCCCGAGCGGATGCCCGGCGAACGCACACCACCGCTCGTAGGGCTGCGGGGCCGAGGCGACGAGTCCGCCCTCCAGTGCACGGGTCACTGTGGCGATGTGCGCCCGAGCCGTCTTGACCAGGTCGCGCAGCACCTGAAGCTCGCCGGGATGATCACGTCTGACCGCCGCCGGGACGCCGCGCAGCTCCGCGCTCCCGGAACGCCGCCACGTCAGGCTCACCTCGTCGGCGACGGTGACCGTCCCCTCGTACGCGCCCGCCGTCGCGCGGAACACGCCATCGGTCCCGAAACCGAGGTCGGGCAGCCGGAACGCGGCCTCCGGCCGGTCGGCGAGCGCGGCGCCGATCTTCTTGAAGTAGCGGTCGAGCTGGATGGGCACGCCGCGGTGCCGGATGATCCCGCGGACCGCGCGCAGCGCGGACGCCGCCTCGGGCGTCGGGAAGTCGCGCGCCGAACGGGCCACCTCGAACAGCAGCGCCTGCGACGGAAGGGTCTTCGCCGCGGTGGGCGCGACCGCGATGGCCGGCAGCAGCCGTCCGAGCAGCCCGGGCAGCCAGGGCTCGTCGCGCAGCAGCGCCACGCGTGTGGCCCGGCCGAGAGCGCTCACCTCGTCCGCGGTGAACGCCTGGTCCGCCGCGTACGGCAGCTCCCCCGACTGGATCGCGGCGCCCCGCGCGGCGGCCGCGTCGAGCGCCTGCCGCGCGAAAGCGGCGTACTCCGAGGCCGCCAGCGTCTCCCAGTCGTCCGGCTCGGGCGGCGCGTAGTAGTCGTTCGCGCGGATCGTCGTCAGCGCCCTGTGGGCGGCGGACTCCCCCAACGTCACGGCGTCGTCGGCGATGAGCATGGGGGGCATGTTGGCAAAGGGCGCCGACAGAATCCGGGGTCAGGGGGCGTATGCCGCGGCGAGCGCGTGGAAGACCTCTTTCGGCTCCCAGCTCACGCCGTCCTCGCCGAACTTCACGACGCCGTACGAGGCGAGGTCGAGGTCGTGTTCCGGATCATCCGGCCGATGCGGCAGGTCATACCCGGCGAAGGTGAACCAGAAGGCGCTGTCCACCCCCTCCTGCTCGAAGATCTCCAGGAGCTCCCGCAGGTACGTGACCTGCTCGGACTCGTCGCGTACGTGGCCGCCCCGAATCCGGAGCGGCTCGGCGTCGCGGTCGACGATCACCCAGCCGGCGCCGCCGCGGTCGGCCGCGCCCCGGTAGGCACAGCAGCCGAACTCCGTCACCGCGACCGGCTTGCCGAAAGCTCCTCGGCGGCGTACCTCCGCGCGGAAGCCTTCGGTGTTCGACGCGTCGCGGTAGGCGTCGACGCCGACGATGTCGAACGGCGTCCAGTCCACGTCCTCCCAGGCCCCGGCCGCGTAGGTGACGGCCCCCCCGAACCGCCCGCGTACGACGGCCGCCGCCTTTGCCAGGAACGCGTTGACGCGCCCACGAAGTCCGTACGGCGGTGCAGTGCAGTTCGCCGGCGATGACGGCCATCTCCCGGCGAACGGTCTCGGGGTCGAACCGCTTCCGCGAGAGCCTGCCGCCGGGGAGGAACCCCGTGTCGTAGTTGACGCCCCTGTGACGCATGATGCCTTCTCCCTGTCCGCTCGTGACTCTGACCAGCATGGACGCGCCTCGGCCTGGTCGGGAGAGCGATCTGTCCACGATCGGGCGGTACAGGTGTCCTAATTCGCCAAAATTTGGGTATCAAGGCGGCGTCAAAGACCAGCAACCGTTGATTACCGGTTAGATCCGACGCCCCGCCCCACTGGCGTCGATGGCCGCGACCAGCGGACATAGTCCTTGGAGGTAGCAATGAAGATCACCACCGCTGTGATCCTCTTGTGGCTCATCATCGGCGCCATTGCCGCGGGTCAGCGTCACTACTACAGTCACGGCCCGAACAACTGCTCCCAGGCGGGCACGCTCATCGTGACCATCATCGCCGGGCCGCTCAACTACGCCGGCGTGAACCCGAAGATATCCTGCAAGGCGCCGGAGCCGAGCAAGTAGCGCATGTTCGGACGCGCACGCCGCGGATATACGAACGCTCCGACTCTGGTGAGGGCGGCAACCCGCTCGGCCGCCCTCACCCGGTCGGATCTCGCCGGGTGCGGGGATCACGCGTTGGAGAGTCTCGCCACCGCTTCGGCGAAGGGGGTCCCCTTGAGATGCGTCGCCGCCCATCGAAGGCTGCGTAGCTCGCCCCTCGAATGAATCAGATCAGCGACAGAGCGCAGAAAATCCGCAGTAACATGCCTTCCTCTGTCCCGTCTATTACGGTCCATTATGCGTAGCACAACTGCCATGGCTGGATTGCACAGATGAGAGGTGGCGGCGCGCAGGATGGGCGCCGTACTTGGCAATCCCGCAAGTTTATAGAAGTCGTCAATTGGCAACCTCTCAAAGAAAGCCGGAAGTGGTCGGGGCTCGAGGCGTGTAGATGCAACACGTGAACCAGTGCTCTTCGAGCATCTCCAGACGCTGCTCCAGCACGGACGCGAGGCTGCTGTCGCTGCGCAAGGTCCCGAACCGTCCTTACCCTTGCGCCGCTCGCGCTCGATGAAACGGGTCAGCAGGCAAACGGTCACCGAGTCAGATCCCACAGACGGACGGATCTGTCTTCGGCGCCGGTGGCCAGTGTCCTTCCATCGGGGCTGAACTCCACCGAGTCGATCTGGCCCGTGTGGCCCTCCAGGACGGCGATCCGCGTATTGGTGACGACGCTGTAGATCATGACCTTGTGGTCCTTGCCGCCGCTCGCGAGCGTACGGCCGTCAGGGCTGATGGCGACCGAGTCGACCAGCCCCTTGTGGCCGGTGAACACCCCCGAGCCGAGCCGGGTCTCGACGTTCCACAGCAGGACCTTCTCATCCTCCCCGGTGCTGGCCAGGGTCCGGCCGTCCCGGCTGAACGCGACCGAGTGCACCGCCTCGGTGTGGCCGGACAGCACCGCGTGCTGCGTCCAGGCCCGGGTGTTCCAGAGCCGTACGGTCTTGTCCCACGACCCGCTCGCCAGCGACGACCCGTCCGGGCTGAACCGCACGGTCGTCACGGCGTCGCGGTGGTCCCGCAGCACGTGGACCGTCCGGTGTGACCGTACGTTCCAGACGCGTACGGTGTGGTCCTTCGAGCCGCTCGCCAGCAGCGACCCGTCGGGGCTGAAGTCGACCGCCCAGACCTCCGACCGGTGCCCGGTCAGCGACGCGACCTGGGTGTTGGTGGCGAGGTCCCACAGGCGGACGGTGTCGTCGTCTCCCGCGGTGGCGAGCAGTTTGCCGTCCGGGCTGAAACGGACCTCCTCGATGGACGCCTGGTGACCCGGTAACTGGGCGAGCTGGACTCGCCGGCGTACGTCCCACAGCCGGATCGTGCCGTCCGAGCCCGCGCACGCGAGCCTCTTCCCGTCCGGGCTGAACTCCACCGAGAAGATGTTGGTATCCGACTTGAGGCGGACCGACGGAAAGTGGATCCCGATGTGCACGACCGGGGCGCTGGAGGTGACCGTACGGGGGCGGGCCGCGGGGTCGGAGCGCCGGGGGAGCCAGACCGCGGCCGCCCCGGTCAGCATGATCGCCACGGCGAGCACGGCCGTGAGGGTACGCGTCCGGCGGCGCGGCCGCGGAGGGGGGACGGGTGCGGGGGGACGGGGCGGCTCGATCCGTACGATCTCCCGGTCGCCGCCCGCGATACGCGCGAGGTGGCCGGCGAGGTCGTCGGCGGACAGCCGCATGCCCGGCTCCTTGGCCAGCAGACCGGCGATCACCGGGATGAGCGGCCCGGCCCGCCGGGGTGGTGGCGGGTCGGCGGTGAGCATGGAGACCAGAATCGTGGCGACCGTCTCACCGTCGAACGGAGGGTGGCCCTCCACCGCCGCGTACATCGTCGCGCCGAGCGACCACAGGTCCGAGGCCGGCGTCGCGTAGCGGCCCCGCGCCTGCTCCGGCGCCATGAAGGACGGGGTCCCCAACATCGCCCCGGTCTGGGTGAGCACGGTGCCGCCGTCGAGTGCCGCGATGCCGAAGTCGGTGAGCACCGTACGCTCGCCGTCCAGCATCACGTTGCCCGGCTTGACGTCCCGGTGGACGACGCCGGCCGCGTGCGCGGCGCGTAACCCGGCGAGGATCTGGCCGCCGATCTCCGCGACCCGCTGCGGCGGCAGCGGCCCGTCCTCCTTGACGATCTGGGCGAGCGTACGGCCGCGTACGAGCTCCATGACGATCCACGGCCGCTCGTCCTGGCGTACGACCTCGTGCACGGTGACGATGGCGGGATGGCTCAGCCGGGCGGCGGCGCGGGCCTCGCGGAGGGTACGGGCGGTGAGGGAGGCGACCTGCTCGTCGTCGAGGCCGGCCGGGAGCCGGATCTCCTTGATCGCGACATCACGGCCGAGCGAATCGTCGTGGGCCCGCCAGACGACTCCGATGGCTCCCTCGCCGAGAACCTCGATCAGAACGTACTTTCCGCCGAGGAACTCACCCTTCCCCATCGTCACGGTCCGAGCCTAACCGTAAGCGGAGCGTGCATCACGGAATCGTCCGACATGCACCCCGCCCGCCGGCGGTCTACAGCTCGTGACGCCAGTCGTTGCAGCGCATGAAGCGGCCCTTGGGGAACTCGAAGTCATGCTCTCCGGCGAACGTGAAGCCGGCCTTGCGGCAGATCGCGTTGGACGCGGGATTGTCGACCGACGGGTACGCGTGCAGCCACCGATGCCTCCCCGCGGCGGAGGCACGGTCGATGATCGCCTTGGCCGCCGCCGTCGCCACCCCCATGCCCTGGAACTCCGGCAGGACGTTCCACCCGGTCTCGTACACCGTCTCGTCCTGCCACTCACGCTCCCAGTAGCCGATGCTGCCGGCCGTCATGCCGTCCAGGACGATGGTGAACATCCCCCCGGAAGCCGTCTCGGCATCCAGGTAGCGCGCGTGCCGTTTGAGCACCTGCTCCTCGGCCTCCGGGCCGCCCAGGTGTGCCC
>DASQPY010000331.1:0-2696 GCA_035643735.1 Actinoallomurus sp.
GCCGGCCGAGCCGCCCTGGGCGGTCACTGACGATGACGGCCTCGTATCCGCGCACTCTGCCCGGCGTACTCCGTGCGACGGCGGACGCCCATCCCGATCGGCAGGCGCTGCTGGACGGTGAGGTCTCGCTGTCCTACGCGGAGCTGCACGCCGAGGTCCGGACCACCGCCCGCGCACTCACCGCTCTCGGGGTCGGGCCCGGCGACCGGATCGGAATCTGGGCTCCGAACTCCTGGCAGTGGGCGATCTCCGCCCTGGCGATCACCTACATCGGCGCGGTGCTCGTCCCCCTGAACAGCCGCTACACCGGGTACGAGGTCGTCGACATCGCCCGCCGTACACGGGCCCGCGTGCTGTTCGTCGCGGACGGGTTTCTCGGCCGGGGCCAGCTCGGCGAGCTGCGGAGGGCCGCGGCGGGCGAAGGCGATGACGCGGCCCCGGTACCGGGCCTGCCCGAGCTGATGGCCGTCGTCCGGATCCCGTACCCGGGCAGCGGCGACGTGGACGACGCCCTGACCTTTCCCGAGCTGGCCGTCCTTGCCGACGACGTCCCCCTGGAGACCGTGGAGGCACGCGCGGACGCGGTCTCCCCCGACGACGTCGCCGACATCCTGTTCACCTCCGGGACCACGGGACGGAGCAAGGGCGCCCGCTCCGCGCACCGCCAGACGGTGATGACGGCGCGGGAGTGGGCCGAGCACGGCCGGATGAGCGCGGCCGACCGGTACCTGATCGTCAATCCGTTCTTTCACAGCTTCGGGTACAAGGCGGGCATCCTGGTGTGCCTGCTGCACGGGGCGGCGATGCTCCCCCAGCCCGTGTTCGACCTCCGGCAGACGCTGCGGATGATCCGCGACGAGAAGGTCACGCTGCTGGCAGGCGCTCCGACGATCTTTCAGGCCCTGCTCGACGCACCGGACCGGCTTGAGCGGGACACGCGTTCGCTCCGGCTCGCGGTGACCGGTGCGACCATCGTTCCGGTCGCCCTCGTCGAGCGGATGCAGGCCGAGCTCGGCTTCGACCTCGTGCTGACCGCGTACGGGCTGACCGAGGCGGTCGTCGCCACGATGTGCCGATCCGGCGATCCCGACGCGCTCGTGGCCGCCAGTGTCGGGCGCGTGGTCGACAGTTACGAGCTGCGGGTCGGCAGGCCCGGCGGCAACGAGCCTCAGCCGGCCGGCGTCGAGGGCGAGGTCCTGCTGCGCGGCGAGAACGTGATGCTCGGCTACCTCGACGACCCGGAGGCGACCGCGGAGGCGATCGACGGGGACGGCTGGCTGCACACCGGCGACATCGGCCGGGTCGACGAGCGGGGCTACCTCACCATCACCGACCGGCTCAAGGACATGTTCATCACCGGCGGCTTCAACGTGTACCCGGCGGAGATCGAGCAGGTGCTGGCCCGCCTGGAAGGCGTGGTCGAGTCCGCCGCGATCGGCATCCCGGACGAGCGGCTCGGCGAGGTCGGCATGGTGTACGTCGTCCGGCGCGCGGGCACCGACCTCACCGAACGTGACGTGCTCGCGCACTGCGGGGAACGCCTCGCGAACTTCAAGGTGCCGCGCGAGGTGGCCTTCATCGACGAGCTGCCCCGCAACCTGTCCGGCAAGGTCCTCAAGCGGGACCTCCGGCAGGCTCGCCGGACGACACCCCGTAAGGAGCAGGTATGACCGATCCGCAGGAGCAGGTGGTCACCTACGAACGGCGCGGTCCGGTCGCGGTGGTGACCATGAACCGGCCGGAGTACGGCAACGCCCAGAACTCCAGGATGACCTACGCCCTGGACGCGGCCTTCAGCCGCGCCGTCGACGACGACCAGGTCAAGGTGATCGTCCTCGCCGGGAGCGGCAAGCACTTCAGCGGCGGCCACGACATCGGCACCCCCGGGCGCGACATCGACCAGACCTTCGAGCGCCGGGCGGTGATCCACTGGGACCACGTCGACAAGCAGGGAGTCGAGTCCCGGTTCGCGCGTGAGTCCGAGGTCTACCTGGGCATGTGCCGCCGCTGGCGCGAGATCCCCAAGCCGATGATCGCGATGGTCCAGGGCGCCTGCATCGCGGGCGGGCTCATGCTGGCCTGGTCGTGCGACTTCATCGTCGCCTCCGACGACGCGTTCTTCTGCGACCCGGTGGTGCGCATGGGCATCCCCGGCGTGGAGTACTTCGCACACCCGTGGGTGATGAACCCCCGTGCCGCCAAGGAGTTCCTCTTCACCGGCGACCGGTTCAGTGCGCAGCGGGCCCGCGAGCTCGGCATGGTCAACCAGGTCGTGCCGCGCGCCGACCTCGCGAGCACGGTCATGGGCATCGCGGAGCGGATCGGCGCCATGCCGCGGCTCGGCCTGGCACTCACCAAGAAGGCGGTCAACCAGGCCGAGGACCTGATGGGGATGCGCAGCGGAATGGACTCGGTCTTCGGCCTGCACCACGCGGCCCACGCCCACAACGCCGAGACCGGCCCGGACTCCCTTGCCGGTCTGGACGCCCGGAGCATGGCCGACAAGAACAGCCGCACCTGATACGGCAACGACGGTTGTTCGATTGCGCGGTGTGATCAGCCTGGTGCTCGGGGCATCCCAAGCCAGGTCAAAGACATGATCGCGACGCTGCTGTCCAAGCACGGGCCTGGACGACCGCCGACCCGGCACCGGATCTCGCTAGCGAATTTGACAGTCATCTGTGACTGTGGAATTC
>DASQPY010000332.1:0-8420 GCA_035643735.1 Actinoallomurus sp.
ACCGGCGAGGCGGTCGCCCGCAGGCAGCGAGGCGACGTTGATGCCGACCATGGCCTCACCGAGACCGCGCGAGACCTTGGCGAGGACGTCGGGGTCGTCGTAGAACGTGGTGGCCTTGACGATCGCCTCGGCGCGCTTGGCCGGGTCGCCGGACTTGAAGATGCCGGAGCCGACGAACACGCCCTCAGCGCCGAGCTGCATCATCATGGCGGCGTCCGCCGGGGTCGCGATACCGCCCGCGGTGAACAGCACCACCGGCAGCTTTCCGGCACGCGCGACCTCCTTGACCAGCTCGTACGGGGCCTGGAGCTCCTTGGCGGCGACGAACAGCTCGTCCTCGGGCAGCGAGCCCAGCCGCCGGATCTCCTGGCGGATCTGCCGCATGTGCGTGGTGGCGTTGGACACGTCGCCGGTGCCGGCCTCGCCCTTGGAGCGGATCATCGCCGCGCCCTCGGTGATGCGGCGGAGCGCCTCGCCGAGGCTGGTGGCGCCGCAGACGAAGGGGACCGTGAAGGCCCACTTGTCGATGTGGTTGTCATAGTCGGCGGGCGTGAGCACCTCGGACTCGTCGACGTAATCGACGCCGAGCGCCTGCAGGACCTGGGCCTCGACGAAGTGGCCGATGCGGGCCTTGGCCATGACCGGGATCGAGACGGCACCGATGATCCCCTCGATCATGTCCGGGTCGCTCATGCGCGAGACGCCGCCTTCGGCCCGGATGTCGGCCGGAACGCGCTCCAGCGCCATGACGGCGACGGCGCCGGCATCTTCGGCGATCTTGGCCTGGTCGGGCGTGACGACATCCATGATCACGCCGCCCTTGAGCATCTCCGCCATGCCCCGCTTCACGCGGGCGGTACCCGTCTCCGGGACGGTGTTGGACTGGTCGGGGCTGGCAGTGGACACGGTGCTACCTCTTCGGAATGTCGATCAAGCGGTCGTATCCATGGTAGGGCCAGGTACGGGCCGGTACGCCCCTGACATCTCGTCAGAATTCAGGCCGGGATCCGACACTGTGCGCCTTGGCGGCCATCCGCGCCGGACCTTACGGGGTGGTGGGTTCGCCGTCGTTGACGAGGACCACCCACACCTGTCCGGAGGCGAAGGTCATCGGGTGCCCGGACGCGGTCGTGTAGGTCGTGCCGTCGCTCTCGGACGGCCGGGACCAGCGGGCGTCGTAGGCCTTACCGTCACGCAGCACGGTCGCCTTGCCCGTACCGACCGTCCGCACCAGCGGCGTGTAGTTGCCGAGGAAGTCGTGGAACTGTGACCGGGTCGTGTGAGCCTGCTGGACGACGATCGTCTGTCCGCCGAGCCGTCCGCCCTCGGCGGCGCGATCGGCCTTGCCGTCCTGGGTGACCAGCCAGCGCTTGTCGGCGGCCGACCACTGGAACCGGAAGGAGGCCGCCGGGTAGCGGGCGGTGAAGCTCTTGACCGGCTTGCCACCGTCCGGCGCCGGGCCGAAGCGGAAGCCGATGTCGGCGGCCTTGGAGGCGCCGTGCGCGCGGCCGAGCAGCTGTGTCGGCGCGCCGTAGAGGTTGTACGGCGCCGAGTGCGGGCCGGTGCGCAGGTAACCGGTGTTCGAGGCGTCCTGGGAGACGTCGACCAGGGGCGCCTTCGCGACGTAGGGCTTCATCTTTCCCTGCACGCCGGAGTAGGCGAACGCCGGCTTGCCGAACTGCGGGAGAAGGTGCAGGTCGGAGATGCGGGCGCTGCGGACCGGCCCGACGCGCGGCGGAAGCTTCGAGGAGAAGATCGCCATGATCCGGCTGAGGCCGCCCTCGACCTGCTCGACGTAGACGATGTCGGCCGAGCGCAGACCGAGTTGCGGCTTCGCGGAGCGGGTGTTGTCGATCTTGACGGCCAGGACCGGTCCGTCCGCGCTCGTGCTCGCTCCGGTGAACGGGTGGGTACGGACCGGGGTCGGGGTCGGGCTGGACGAGGGTTGCTGGTCCGGTGCCGCCGGCGGCGGGGACGCGGTGGCTGCCCCGGGTGCGTTCGAGCAGGCCACGAGGGAGGCGGCGGCGAGCACGACGACGGGCGGAGACACGACGCGAAAACAGCGCACCAGCTGGACCTCCCCGGCAAATCAGAAGTTCTGAATCCGCGAGGCTAGCCGATGATTGACGTGCCCGTAGCCCGGCCCGCGGGGCCCGGCGGCACACCCGTCACACAGGTCACACCCGTACGCGGCTCAGGTCTCCGGCGGTGCGTCGTCGATCTCGAAGAACTCCGGCAGCGGCGCCCGGCCGGAAAGGGGAAGCACGCGGGGAAGCAGCTTGCGCCGCGCCGTCCGCGTGGCGGTGACCGCATTGTTATAGAAGCTGCGTGCGTAACCGACCTTGCGGACCGCGGCGTCGAGGTCGTCGAGCAGGTCCGCGCCGTCCTCCCGGGCCGCGACCGTGCGGCGGAAGTCCGGCTGGTCGATGACCGCGCGCAGGGCACGTGACAGGTCGCTCTCGGCGAACTCCCGGTTTTCGTTGTCGGCGATACGCGCCTCGTGCGCGGCGGCTGCGAGCAGCAGGCTCGTGGCCGGATCGAGCTGGCGTGAGGCGGCCAGCTCCAGGGCGACCGCCGCGCGGCGCACGAGCGCGGCGTCCAGGCCGGCGCGCGCGGTCTCCAGGCGTACGTGCAGCCGGTCGAGCCGGGTGGCCCGCCAGGAGATGTAGACGCCGAGCAGGAAGAGGACCGCGATGAGCAGGGCGACGTTGAGGAGCGTCTCGGTCATGGCCGGCTCGTCGGGGTCTCGACGACGCCGGTGTCCCCGGCCACGGTCTCGTACACGCGGACCACGTCGCGGGCGACCGTCGACCAGTCATAGGCGCGTACCGCCGTCTTGGCCTCGTCGGACAGCTGCTTGCGGCGCGGGGCGTCGTCGAGGAGCTCGGCGGCGGACGCGGCCAGCGCCCCGGCGTCCCCGACGGGGAACAGCGCCCCCGCGCGGCCGCCGAGCAGCACCCGGTTGAAGGCCGGGATGTCGCTGGCCAGGATCGGCGCGCCCGCCGACATCGCCTCGGCCAGCACGATGCCGAAGCTCTCACCGCCGGTGTTGGGCGCGACGAAGACGTCCACGGAGTGCAGGGCGCGTACCTTGTCGGTCTCACTCACCAGCCCCAGGTTGACCACGCGTTCGCGCAGGTCCGGGGAGATCCGTCCGCGGACCTCGTCGGCGTCGCCGGGGCCGGCCAGCAGCAGCCGCAGCCCGGGACGCTCGCGGCCGAGCGTCTCGAACGCGCGCAGCAGCACCGGCAGCCCCTTGCGCTGCTCGTCCATCCGGCCGAGGAAGCCGAGCGCCCCGTCGTCGCCCGGCCAGCCGGGCAGCGGCGTCGCCATGGCGTACCGCTCGGTCGTGACGCCGTTCGGGATGAGCACGGCGTCTCCCCCGAGGTGTTCGACGAGCGTCTTGCGCGCCTTCTCCGAGACCGCGATCCGGGCGGTGATCTTCTCCAGCGCGCTCTGCAGGATCGGGCCGGCCGCCGACAGCGCCCGCGAGCGTTCGAACGAGGCGTGGAAGGTCGCGACGATGGGGCCGTCGGCGGCCCAGCACGCGAGCACGCCCAGCGAGGGCGAGGCCGGCTCGTGCACGTGGAGCACGTCGAACCGGCCCTCGCGGATCCACCGGCGTACGCGGGCGGCGGACAGGAAACCGAACGACAGTCGTGCCACCGAGCCGTTGTAGGGCACCGGTACGGCCCGCCCGGCGGACACGACGTACGGCGGCAGGGGTGCGTCGTCGTCGGCCGGCGCGATCACCGAGACCTCGTGCCCGGACGCGAACAGCGCCTCGGTCAGGTCGCGTACGTGCGACTGCACGCCGCCGGGAACGTCCCACGTGTAGGGGCAGACGATGCCGATCCTCACTGGCCGCTCGCTCTTCTCATGTCGCTGTCACAGGTCTTCCACCCAGACCCGCTGGAGCATGTGCCAGTCTTCCGGGTGGTCGGTGACCCCCTGCTGGAAGGTGTGCGCAAGAGACTGCGTCATCGCGTGGATCTTGTCTTCGCGATCGCCTTCACCGGGCACCCGGATCTCGTCGTGGACCCGGACGCACCACTCGTCTCCTTCGTACCACAGCGTGACCGGCCGCAGCGCGGCTCCGGTGCGCACGGCCAGCGCCGCCGGGCCGGCGGGCATCTTGGCGGCCCGGCCGAAGAACTCGACCTCGACGCCGGTCGCGGTGAGGTCGCGGTCGGCGACGAGGCAGACCATCCGGCCCGCGCTCAGCCGCTCGGCGAGCATGCCGAACACGTCGCCGTCGCCGCCGGAGGCGGGCAGGACCTCTATCCCCAGGCCGGTGCGGTAGGCCACGAACCGGTCGTAGAGCGACTCGGGCTTGAGGCGCTCCATGACGGTCGTGATGGGCGTCCCGGACAGGGTGATCCAGGCACCGGCGTGGTCCCAGTTGCCCATGTGCGGCAGCGCGGCGATCACGCCGCGCCCCGCGTCGAGGTCGGCGTAGATGGCCTCGATGCCGGTGATGCGCATGCCGGACAGGATCCGGTCCCGGCTCATCGACGGCAGGCGGAAGGACTCCAGCCAGTAGCGGAGGTAGGAGCGCATGCCCTTGCGGCTCAGCTCACGCAGCTCTTTGTCCGAGGGCCCGTCGCCGACGACCCTGCGGAGGTTCTTCTCCAGCTGCCGTACGCCGCGGCCCCGGCGCCGCCAGGCGCGGTCGGCGATGAGCACGAAGATCTCGCGGGCGACGGGTTCGGGCATGTGGCGGACCGCCGACCAGCCCAGGGCGTAGGCGTAGTCGGCCACCTCGTCTCTCACGCGCGCGCTCTCATGAAAGGTCTCCGGCCTCCACGTGACGCCATACGACGACGTAGCGCTGCACCACCGTAATGGCGCTGGCGATCGCGAGCAGCCACAGCCCCGCGGCGAGCACGTACGGGACGCCGAGCCCGGCCAGGCCGATGGCGACCAGGCTCACGATGAGCCGCTCGCCACGCTCGGCGATGCCGATGGTGGCGTTGATCCCCATGCCCTCGGCGCGCGCCCGTGCGTACGACACCAGTGCCCCCGAGATGAGGCAGAACAGGGCGAGGCAGACCAGGAGCATGTCGTTGTGGTCCCGGCTCGAGAACCGCAGGATCAGCCCCGTGAAGATCGCCGCGTCGGAGACCCGGTCCATGTTCGAGTCGAGGAACGCGCCGAAGCGGCTCACCTTCCCGGTCACTCGTGCCACGGCCCCATCGAACAGGTCGAAGAAGACGAAGACCGTAATGACGATCGTCCCCCAGAGGAACTTTCCGAAGGGGTAGAAGGCGAGCGCGCCGGCGACGCATCCGAGCGTGCCGATGATGGTGACCGTGTTGGGTGTCACGCCGGTACGGGCCAGCGCGTGCCCGACCGGCGAGGTGACACGCGAGAGCGCCGGCCGTAGTTGGTTGAGCATTCCCATCCTTGTAATCGTGATCCGGTTGCGGTGTTAAACGCCCCTGAAAGGTCCCGCAACCCCGTTTCCACCCGTTACCGTGCCCGATCCCCCCGGCGGGCCAATCGTAGTGCGTGACGTCGGCGCAGGTGGGAAGGGCTGAATAGAGGAGGACTCGAGCGTTTGCCGGTCACCCCCTTGTGATATGCGGCCAAGACCGTAAGGGTGGTGACCACGGGTGTGGCGCCCGTCACACCCAGGTCCTCAATGGAGGTGGGCGCGTGGCGGATAAGACAGGTCCCCAAGGAGCCGCCGGCAGGGCACCATCGGTCGACCAACCCGAGAAGATACGCAATATCGCGTTGGTCGGCCATTCAGGGGCGGGGAAGACGACTCTCGTCGAGGCGCTGCTCGCTGCGACCGGTACGATCCAGCGGCCCGGTCGCGTCGAGGACGGCTCGACGGTGAGTGACTACGACGAGGTCGAGATGCGCCAGCAGCGCTCGGTGAACCTCGCGGTCTCGTCGTTCATGAATTCGGGTATCAAGATCAATCTCGTGGACACACCCGGCTATGCCGACTTCGTCGGTGACCTGCGGGCCGGGCTGCGCGCCGCCGACGCGGCGCTGTTCGTCGTCTCGGCGGTGGACGGCATCGACGGCGTCACCCGGATGCTGTGGGAGGAGTGCGCGACGGTCGGCATGCCGCGTGCCGTGGTGATCACCAAGATCGACCAGCAGCGTGGCGACTTCGACGAGGTGCTCACCGACTGCCAGGAGGCCTTCGGCGACGGTGTGCTGCCGTGTTACTTCCCGTGTGAGGCGGGGCTGATCGCGCTGCTGTCGCAGAAGTGCCTGGACTACTCCTCCGGCACGCGCGCCGAGCGCGAGCCGGACGCGGAGTTCCTGGACCGGCTGTCGGATCAGCGGAGCGCCCTCATCGAAGGGATCATCCAGGAGAGCGAAGACGAGACCCTCATGGACCGCTACCTGTCCGGTGAGGAGATCGACGTCAAGGCCCTCATCGAGGACCTGGAAAAGGCGGTCGCGCGGGGCAGCTTCTATCCGGTGCTGACCACGTCGGTGCCCCACGGCGACAACCCCGGGCCGGTGATCGGCATGAGCGAGCTGCTCGAAGTGATCACTCAGGCGTTCCCGTCGCCGCTGGAGCACGGCATCCCCACGGTCACCGGGACCGACGGCAAGTCGGACCGCGAGCTCACCTGCGATCCGGACGGGCCGCTGGTCGCCGAGGTCGTCAAGACCGCCTCGGACCCGTACGTCGGGCGCATCTCGCTCGTCCGCGTGTTCAGCGGCACGCTGACGCCGGACGCGACGGTGCACGTTTCTGGGCACGGGCTGGAGGACCGCGGCCACGAGGACCATGACGTGGATGAGCGCGTCGGCGCGCTGTCCTCGCCGCTGGGCAAGCTCCAGCGGACCATGTCCTCGTGCATCGCCGGGGACATCTGCGCGGTCGCCAAGCTCGGTCACGCCGAGACCGGTGACACGATCTCGGCCAAGGAGGAGCCGCTGCTGATGGCGCCCTGGTCGATGCCGGACCCGCTGCTGCCGACGGCGATCCAGGCCAAGTCCAAGGCCGATGAGGACAAGCTCTCCCAGGCACTGGCGCGGCTGGTGGCCGAGGATCCGACCCTGCGGCTGGAGAACAACTCCGAGACCCGCCAGCTCGTGCTGTGGAACATGGGCGAGGCACACGCCGACGTGTTGCTGGACCGGCTGAGCAGCCGGTACGGCGTCGAGGTCGAGACGGTGCCGCTGCGGGTCCCGCTGCGCGAGACGTTCGGCGGGACGGCGCAGGGGCTCGGACGCCACGTCAAGCAGAGCGGCGGGCACGGGCAGTACGCCATCTGCCACGTCGAGGTGGAGCCGCTGCCCTCGGGCTCGGGCTTCGAGTTCGCCGACAAGATCGTCGGCGGGGTCGTGCCCCGGCAGTTCATCCCGTCCGTGGAGAAGGGCCTGCGCCAGCAGATGGAGCGCGGCGTGCTCGCCGGGTACCCGATGGTCGACATCAAGGTCACGCTGTACGACGGCAAGGCGCACTCGGTGGACTCCTCCGACATGGCGTTCCAGACCGCCGGGCAGCTCGGCCTGAAGGACGCGGCGGCCAAGACGAAGGTCCTGCTCCTGGAGCCGGTCGATGAGGTCGCGGTGCTCGTGGCCGATGACTATGTCGGCGCGGTGATGTCGGATCTGTCGTCGCGGCGCGGACGGGTGCTCGGCAGCGAGACGATCGCGGGCGGGCGTTCTCTGATCAAGGCCGAGGTGCCGCAGCTGGAGATCACGCGGTACGCGATCGACCTGCGGTCGATGTCCCACGGCACGGGCACGTTCAACCGCAGCTTCCTGCGGTACGAACCCCTGCCCGCGCAGCTGGCCGAGAAGGTCATCGCCGAGTCGTAACCGGTCGTGTCGGCCCCGTGCCCCCTTTCGGGGGACACGGGGCCGGCGCGTCTCCTCCTCGCGGCGGCCGGAGGTTCGTCCTGCGGGATGACGTGGCCCCGGCCATCGGTTTGCGATGATCGCAGTCATGGACGACGCGGGGGCCGGGCGTCAGACCGTCTTCCGGGACGGGACGGTGTGGCGGCGTCCCCCGGCCCGCGATAAAGGACGAGAAGGCGCCGCGGCGGTCGATAGCGCGGCGGGGCGGCTCGGCTACCACATCGTGCTGTGGTCGCTGAAGCTGCGCGAGGCCCATCTCGGCGACCCACCGGAGCGGCTGGTCGACGACATCGTCGACACGTGCGAGCCGGGGACCATCCTGCTCGCACACGACACGGGCCACCATGACCGCCTGGTCGCGATCCGCGTCCTGCCCGCCATGATCCGCGGTCTGCGGGCCAAGGGGTATGCGTTCGTCACCGTCCCCGACCTGCTCGCCACCGCGAAGCCGAGAGCGACGTAGGGCGTGTCAGCCGGTCGACTTGTCCGAGCCCGGGCGTTCGGCGGCCGGCAGGGCGCATGCGGGGGTGCCGCCGGGGAGGCGGTGGCGGTTGACCGTGACCAGGTGGTAGACGCCCGCC
>DASQPY010000333.1:0-4751 GCA_035643735.1 Actinoallomurus sp.
GCATGCCCGCGAGGTGTTCCTGCGCGGTCCGCCCGAACGCCGGGTCCTCGGGCCCGCGCGTGCTGTCGGCGATGGAGCGCGCGAGGCCCCGTATGGTCACCCAGTTGTGCTCCAGGGCCTCGAGGCCCGTACGGAGCGCCACAGACGCGTGCGGGAGGCCGGTCGCCCGTGGGTTCAGGCGGAGGCTGTCCTCGGCGTCGCCCAGCGCGCGGTCGACGCGGCCCAGTTCCTTTCCCAGAGTTCTCGCCCGGCTCAGCCAGGCGACGGTCTCCTCGTGGGACGGCGTACGGCGCAGGCCTGTGGCCATCTCCTCCAGCAGGCCGCCCATCCCCCGGCCGAGCTCCTCCAGTGCCTCCTCGGCGGGCTGGACGCGCAGCGGGGACAGGACCAGTCCGGCGACCAGCCCGGTGGCGGCCCCGATCAAGGTCTCCACCACCCGGTCGGTGGCGTTCACTCCCGTCGGCAGGGACAGGATCAGCATCGCGCTGATCGGTACCTCCAGCACATGCTCACCGAGGCGCAGCAGATGGCCCAGGACGAGCGCGGCCCCGATGGCCAGGCCGAGGCTCCACCAGGTGAAGCCGAGCCCCCAAGCGAGCACCACGGCCAGCAGGACGCCACCGACCACGCTGCCGATCCGCTGTGCCGCGCTGCGCACCGTCCGGTACAGGCTGACCTGGAGCACGAGCAGCGCGGTCAGCGGCGCGAGCGTCGGCCGTTCGCTGGTGCCCGGCACCAGCAGGGCGATGAGGTAGGACGCGGTGGCGGTCGCCGTCAGCCGGCCGACGAGCGCCGCCTTCGGCTGGGCACGCCGGCGTACGAGCTTGAGGGGATCGGTGACTCTGGAGACAGGCTGAAGCGTCATAGGCATCACAAAGGGGTCGTGGACTCACGGGAACGGGGCCCGAACGGGCCACCCAGAGTCCATCGCCCTCAGCTCCGCCGGTATTCCCCGACGCTCAGGCAACGCGTTCGAACACCGCCGCCAGGCCCTGGCCACCGCCGATGCACATCGTCTCCAGGCCGTACCGTGCCTCACGGCGGCGCAGCTCGTACAGCAGAGTGGCGAGGATGCGCGCACCGGTCGCGCCGACCGGGTGGCCGAGCGAGATGCCCGAGCCGTTGACGTTGAGCGGGTCGAGGCTGGGCAGCTTCCACTCGCGCAGTACGCCGAGGACCTGGGCGGCGAACGCCTCGTTGAGTTCGATCAGGTCCATGTCGTCCAGGCTGAGTCCCGCCCGGCGCAGTGCCTCGGCCGTGGCGGGTACGGGGCCCAGGCCCATGAGGTGCGGCGGCACGCCGGCCACGGCCCACGACACGAGCCTCGCCTGCGGGGTGAGCCCGAGGGCGTCCGCCCTCTCGCGCGTGGTGACGAGGCAGGCGGCGGCGCCGTCGTTCTGGCCGCTGGAGTTGCCCGCCGTGACGGTCGCGCCGTCGACGCGCATCACCGGCCGCAGGCCGCCGAGGCGTTCGAGGGTCGTGTCGGCGCGCGGGTGTTCGTCGCGGTCGATGACCTGCGTGCCCTTGCGGTCACTCACCTCGACCGGCACGATCTCGTCGGCGAACCGGCCCTCCTCCTGTGCGGCGACCGCGAGCCGGTGCGAGCGAAGGGCGAGTTCGTCCTGCTCGTCCCGGCCGATGCCGTACTGCGCGCGGACGTTCTCCGCCGTCTCCAGCATGCCGCCGGGCACCGGATGGTCGCGTCCACCGGCGGTGACCCGGGCGCGCGCCAGCCGGTCGACCAGGTTGATCTCCGGGCCCGGCCGGCCCCAGCGCAGGCCGTCGGCGTAGTACTCCACGCCGCTCATGCTCTCGGCGCCGCCCGCGATGACGACCTCGCTCGCACCCGTGGCCACCTGCATGACCGCGTTGATCACCGCCTGGAGGCCGGAGCCGCAGCGCCGGTCGATCTGGATCCCGCCGACCTCCACCGGCAACCCCGCGTCGAGCGCGGCGACCCGGCCGATGGCGGGCGCCTCACCGTTCGGGTAGCAGTGGCCGAGGATGACGTCGCTCACCTCGGCGGGGTCGACTCCCGTACGGTCGACCAACCCGCGGATCACGGTGGCGGCCAGCTCCGTGGCGCTCACGTCCCGGAAGACACCGCCGAATCGGCCCACGGGCGTACGGACAGGAGAGCAGACCACAACATCGCGCATGTTCTGCACCTTATGGGACATTCATCGGTACGCCCCAGAGGCTTCCACCTAGTGGAAAGCCGGGAGGCCGGCACGGGCCGCGGCGATCGCCTCCGCGAGGCACCGCTTCTCGCTGGCCGCGCGGCCCCCGGCCGAGGGCTGTTCTTCGGTGTACTGCATCCGCAGGACGACGTTGCGGTAGCGGACGGTGGCCTCGCCCACGGCGACGTGGACGTCGCGGTCGATCCAGTACCGCTCGAACGCCGCGTCGCCCAGGCCGGTGATGCGGCGCAGCGACCGGGTGTCGGGGGTCAGGTCCTTGACGGCCTGCTTCCACTGCGCCTCGTAGGACCAGATCGTCATGCTGGTCGCCTCGTCGTGCATGTACTTGGGCAGGAAGGCGCGGGCGTCGACCTGGACGGCGCGGTAGCGGTGACCCTGCGAGAGCGAGAACTTGCAGACGCTGGCGGTCTCGGCGCCCATCTTGTCCACCTTCGGACCGTCGGTCGGCACGAACCTGCGTACGGCGGCGGCGGGCAGGACGTCACAGGCCGTGGGGATCGTCGCGAACACCGGCGGCTGTGCCTGCTGGGCGGGCGCGCTCGTGGACGCCTTGGGCTGCGTCGGCGGGTGGGTCAGTGTGGACTGGACCTTGGGCCGTACGTCGTCGCGGCCGAACGTGAAGATGCCGATCGCGGCCAGGGCGATCGCCACGCACACCGCGACGACCGCGCCGGCCACACCTGACCGGCGCGTCTTGACCTTGGGCGCTTCCGGCGGGGAGTACACCCGGTGGAAGGGCTCCGGTAGCCGCGGCAGACCCAATCCCTCTCCCTCCCCTGCGGGCCCGGGACGCTCGCTCGTAGAGAAGGTAACCGGCGACCGTGCCGCGAAGCCAGACTCCCTCTCGGTCGATGGCGGTGCTGCCGCCGGCCTGTGACGGGTGGCCATGCCGCTCCTTGGTTCCTCCGGGGGGCGCCGGCGGCGCCGGCGGCGGGGGGGTCCTGTCGATTGTCCGTCCCAAGAGACACAATTCGAATGTGCTGCTTACGGAGATCGCCGAAACCTCCCGTGCTGTGGCGGCGACGTCGGCCCGCCTCGCCAAGCGCGAGCTGCTCGCCGACTGCCTGCGCCGCGCCGCCCCGGACGAGGTGGCCATCGCGGTCGCGTATCTGTCCGGTGAGCTGCCTCAACGCCAGATCGGCGTCGGCTGGGCGGCCCTGCGCGACCGCCCCTCTCCGGCGACGGAGCCGACCCTTTCGGTGGCCGAGATCGACGCCGCTTTCACCGCGATCGGGCAGGTCTCGGGTAAGGGTTCCGTGGCTACCCGGAAAGCCCTTTTGAGCGATCTGTTCGCCCGCGCGACGGCCGAAGAGCACGGTTTCCTCCTCCGCCTGCTCTCCGGTGAACTGAGGCAGGGCGCCCTCGACGGTGTCATGGCCGACGCCATCGCCGCCGCGGCGAAGGTGCCCGCGGCGGAGGTACGCCGGGCGGTGATGTTCCGCGGGTCGCTCGGCGCGGTCGCCGCCGCGGCGCTCGCGTCGGGCAGCGAGGGCCTGCGGGGGTTCGGGCTGGAGGTCGGCCGCCCGGTGAAGCCCATGCTCGCCGCCAGCGCCCCCTCCGTCGAGGCCGCGATGGAGAGGGTCAGCCCGGCGGCCGTCGAGTGGAAGCTCGACGGCATCCGGGTGCAGGCGCACGTTCGCGAGGGGGAGGTCCGGCTCTTCACCCGCACACTGGACGAGATCACGGCACGGTCGCCGGAGGCGGTCGCCGCGATCCGTGCCCTGCCCGTACGCAGCGCGGTCTTCGACGGTGAGCTGATCGCCCTGCGCGACGACGGCCGGCCGCATCCGTTCCAGGTGACTTCCGCGCGCGTGGCGAGCCGGGGATCGGGGGTGCCGGCCGTGCCGCTGTCGGTGTTCCTGTTCGACGTGCTCCACCTCGACGGCACCGACCTGATCGACCGGCCGGGCGAGGAGCGCAACGCGGCGCTGGCCGGTGTCGTGCCCGAGCCGTTGCGCATGCCGCGCCTGGTCACCGCCTCCGCCGAGGACGCGACGGCGTTCTTCCAGGACGCGCTGGCCCACGGCCACGAGGGCGTGCTCGTGAAGTCGCTGGACACGCCGTACACCGCGGGCCGCCGCGGCGCCGGCTGGATCAAGGTGAAGCCGAGGCACACGCTCGACCTGGTGGTGCTCGCGGTCGAATGGGGCCACGGGCGGCGGCAGGGCAAGCTGTCCAACCTGCACCTGGGCGCCCGCGACCCGGAGTCGGGCGGGTTCGTGATGCTGGGCAAGACGTTCAAGGGCCTGACCGACGAGATGCTCGACTGGCAGACCGAGCACCTGCTCGCCCTGGAGGACAGCCGCGACGACTGGACGGTGCACGTACGGCCGGAGCTCGTCGTGGAGATCGCCTTCGACGGCGTGCAGCGGAGCTCCCGCTATCCGGGCGGCCTGGCCCTGCGGTTCGCCCGGGTGCTCCGCTACCGCACGGACAAGTCCGCGGCGGAGGCCGACACGATCGAGAGCGTCCGCGCCACCGCCGCGTTCTGAGCCGGGGTCAGCCCGCCTCGGCGAGGTCGGTCGCCGCGGCCGTCTCGGTGACGACCTC
>DASQPY010000334.1:0-3640 GCA_035643735.1 Actinoallomurus sp.
CGGTCGCCCAGCCGGCCAGTGCGGTGGGCTCCAGGTCGGGGCGGACCGCGCCCGCCGCCTCGGCGGCACGGTCGGCGACCGACTCGGCCGCGAGCCGCAGCTCGTCGGCCTCGCGCCGGGTCTCCACCCGATGGTCGGACAGCCAGGCCTCGACCCGCGCGAAGACCTCGGTGGCGAAGAGCTTTTCGAGCACGGCACGGCGGTCCTCGGCGCCGGAGCGCAGGAACCCCGCGAAGTCACCCTGCGGCAGCAGCACCACCTGACAGAACTGCTCCGCGGACATGCCCAGCAGGTCGGTCACGAGCTGGCCCGCCTCGTCGAACCGGGTCGACCAGGTCTCCCACTCACCGCCGCGCCACTCCTGGAGCAGGACCTTGGCCTTCTGCTCGGTGGTGCCCTCACCGCGAAGCTTCGGCCGCTCCCAGCGAGGCGACCGCGTGAGCGTGAAGCGCCGCCCGCGGATCGTCACGTCGAGGACGACCTCGGGCGCGCGATCGGGCGGGGCGTGCTGGCTGCGCAGGTCCTTGGCGTCATTACGGATGCTCGGCACGCGGCCGTACAGGGCGAAGCAGACGGCGTCGAGCACGCTCGTCTTGCCGGCCCCGGTGGGCCCGTGGATGAGGAACAGCCCCGCGCCCGACAGCGCCTCGAAGTCGATCTCTTCGGTCCCCGCGTAGGGGCCGAAGGCGGTGATCGTGAGGTGGTGCAGCCTCAACGGCCCGCCTCCGCCCGGCGGAAGCTCTCGAACGCCTCGTGCAGCAGGTCGCGCTCGTCCTGCGAGGCGGCGGAGCCGCGCACCTCGCGGACGAAGTCGTAGGCGATCTCGAGCTCGGACCGGTCGCGGATGCGCTCGGCCCAGCCGCGATCATCGTCGGCGGCCCCGCCCTCGGGCTCGAAGGCCAGCGCCAGCGTGTGCGGGAACCTCCTCCGCAGCCGGTCCATCGCCCCGGCGGGCCGGTCGGGATCGGTCAGCGTGACCTGGAGCCAGTGGTCCTCATGCGCGGACCAGCGCTCGCCGGTCAGCAGGTCGTCCAGCCGACCGCGGACACGCGCCGCCCGGCGCGGCACCGGCGCCTCGACGAACTCGGCGCGTACGGTCTCGCCGAGGTCGACCAGCCAGGCGCCCTTGACCTGGTGCTCCTCGGAGAAGGAGTACGCCAGCGGGGAGCCGGAGTAGCGCACGGTCTCCGACATGCACTGGCGTCCGTGCAGGTGGCCGAGGGCGACATAGTCGACACCGTCGAACACGCTCATCGGCACGCTCGCGACGCCGCCGACGGAGATGTCGCGCTCGCTGTCGCTGGCCTCTCCCCCGGTGACGAACGCGTGCGCGAGCACCACGGACCGCCCACCGCGCGTGGCGAGGTCGTCCCGCACGCGCCGCATGGCCTCGGTCAGCGCCGCCGTGTGGCCGCGCTCGGGCAGCTCCCACCGGCTGCGTACGACCTCGGGCTCGAGGTAGGGGATGCCGTAGACGGCCGTGCCGTCGCCGAGCACGACGGGACCGCCCACACTTTGCGGGTCGGCCCGCAGATGGACACCGGCCGCATCCATCAGACCGGAGCCGAAGCCGAGCCGCTGGGCCGAGTCGTGGTTGCCGCTGATGATGACGACCTGAACCTTTTCGGTGGCCAGGCGCCGCAGGGCCTCGTCGCACAGGGCCACCGCGTCGACCGGTGGGAGCGCGCGGTCGTACAGGTCACCGGAGACGAGCACGGCGTCGACGCCCTCCGAGCGCACGGTGTCGACGAGGTGGTCGACGTAGCGCGCCTGCGCCCCGAGCATGTCCTCCCGGTGGAAGGACCGGCCCAGGTGCCAGTCGGAGGTGTGCAGCAACCGCATGAGGCCGGAAGCTAACAGCCCCCACCGACAACATCGCCCTCACACGCCGCGTGATGCCGCTTTGACATCTTTCGCGCGATCCCGGATCGCCGGTGGACAAAGCCGGGGCGGTACGGCGAAGATGCCAAGCAAGCGCTCGATTACTCCCTCCCGCCTCCGGAGGTACGGCAATGCTGCAGCACGAACAGCTCTTCATCGGCGGTGAGTGGGTCTCGCCCGCCGGCACCGGCACCATCGACGTCATCTCGCCGCACACCGAAGAGGTGATCGGCCGCGTACCCGAGGCGACGCCCGCGGACATGGACCGCGCGGTCGCCGCCGCGCGCGAGGCGTTCGACCACGGGCCGTGGCCGCGCATGGAGCCGGCCGAACGCAAGGCGATCGTCGCCAGGCTGACCACGCTCTTCGGCGAGGGTCTGGGCGACATGTCCGCGCTGATCACCGAGGAGATGGGTTCGCCCATCGCGTTCTCCCAGCTCGGCCAGACCGGGCAGGCGCACGCCGTCTACGGCTACTTCAGCGAGCTGGACGTCGCCTGGGAGGAGGAGCGCGCGGGGATGCTCGGGCCGGTGACGGTACGCCGCGAGCCGGTCGGCGTCGTGGCGGCGATCGTGCCCTGGAACGTCCCGCAGTTCATCATCGCCCTCAAGCTCGCCCCCGCGCTCATCGCCGGCTGCACCATCGTGATCAAGCCCGCCCCCGAGACGCCGCTCGACGCGTACCCGCTCGCCGACATGCTGACCGAGGCGGGCGTCCCGAAGGGCGTCGTCAGCATCGTCGCGGCCGGCCGGGAGACCGGCGAGCACCTCGTACGCCACCCCGGCGTGGACAAGGTGGCGTTCACCGGTTCGACGGCTGCGGGCCGCACGATCGGCGCCATCTGCGGTGAGCAGCTCAAACGCTGCACCCTCGAACTCGGCGGCAAGTCCGCCGCGATCATCTTGGACGACGCCGACCTGGTCTCCACCATGGGCTGGCTGAAGATGGCGTCGCTGATGAACAACGGCCAGGCCTGCGTCGCGCAGACCCGCATCCTCGCGTCGCGCTCGCGGTACGACGAGGTGGTCGGCGCGCTGACCGAGACCGTACGCGGCATGCAGGTCGGCGACCCGGCCGATCCCGCGAACGAGATCGGCCCGCTCGTGGCCGAGCGCCAGCGCGAACGCGTCGAGAGCTACATCCGCGTCGGCCAGGAAGAGGGCGCCAAGGTGGCCCTCGGCGGATCCGGGCGGCCCCACGACCGCGGCTGGTACGTCGCGCCGACCGTGTTCACGGGCGTCACCAACGACATGCGGATCGCGCGCGAGGAGATCTTCGGCCCGGTCCTGTCGGTGATCCCGTACGACGACGAGGCCGAGGCCGTGCGCATCGCGAACGACAGCGACTACGGCCTCGCGGGTACGGTCTGGACCGCCGACGCGGACCACGGCCTGGAGATCGCCCGGCAGGTACGCGCCGGGACGTACGGCGTCAACACCTACATGATCGAGTCCTCGTCGCCGTTCGGCGGATACAAGAACAGTGGCGTCGGCCGCGAACTCGGCCCGGAGGGTCTGTCCGCCTACCTGGAGTACAAGTCGATCGCCCGCCTGGGCTGACCGTCAGGAGTCGTGGACGGCGACCTCGACGCACTGCCCGCCGGTGTCGCCGCTACGGCTGCTCTTACGCCATTCGAGCGTGCTCATAGGCTCTCCAAAGTCGTACGGAGCAACTTCAGGGACTCGTCGGCAGATATCGCCGCACCCCTGATCAAGTCGTAGCGTAGCGCGTACTCGCGGACCGCAGCCCCGTCGCCTAT
>DASQPY010000335.1:0-6181 GCA_035643735.1 Actinoallomurus sp.
GGCGATCAACGGCGGCCGGGACCGGTCAGCGCGCCGCGCGGTTGACGGCCGACAGCACCGCCTTCAGCGAGGCGGTGACGGTGTTGGCGTCGATGCCGATCCCCCACAGCACCTCGTCCCCCACCTGACATTCGACGTACGCGGCGGCCTTCGCGTCGCTGCCCGCGGACAGGGCGTGCTCGGCGTAGTCGAGCACGCGGGCCCGGACCCCGATCGTGGCGAGCGCGTTGACGAACGCGGAGATCGGGCCGTTGCCGATGCCCTCGATCTCCCGGATCTCACCCTCGAGCCGGACGTCGACGTTGAGCAGGTCCTTCTCGTCCACCCGCGAGACGGCCCGGTGCGCCAGGAGACCCACCTTCGGCCCGTTGGTGAGGAACTCGGCCTCGAAGATCTGCCACATCTGCTCCGGCGTGACCTCGCCGCCCTCGCCGTCCGTGTGCTCCTGCACCACGCGGGAGAACTCGATCTGCAGCCTGCGCGGCAGGTCGAGAGAGTGCTCGGTCTTCATGATGTACGCGACGCCGCCCTTGCCGGACTGGCTGTTGACCCGGATCACGGCCTCGTAGGACCGGCCGACGTCCCTGGGGTCGATCGGCAGGTACGGCAGCGCCCAGCGGAACTCCTCCACGGGCACGCCGGCCTGGGCCGCGTCGCGCTCCATCGCGTCGAAGCCCTTCTTGATGGCGTCCTGGTGCGAGCCGGAGAACGAGGTGTAGACCAGGTCGCCCGCGTACGGGTGGCGCTCGTGCACCGGGATCTGGTTGCAGTACTCCACCGTGCGGCGGATGCCGTCGATGTCGGAGAAGTCGATCTCGGGGTCCACGCCCTGGGAGAAGAGGTTCATGCCCAGGGTGACCAGGCAGACGTTGCCGGTGCGCTCGCCGTTGCCGAACAGGCAGCCCTCGACCCGGTCCGCGCCGGCCATCACCGCCAGCTCCGCCGAGGCCACGGCGGTGCCGCGGTCGTTGTGCGGGTGCACCGAGAGGGCGACGTGCTCGCGACGGGACACGTTGCGGCTCATCCATTCGATCTGGTCGGCGTAGACGTTCGGCGTCGAGCGCTCGATCGTCGACGGCAGGTTGATCACGATCTCGCGGTCGGGTCCGGGCTGCCAGACGTCCATGACGCCCTCACAGATCTCCAGCGCGAAGTCCAGCTCGGTGTCGATGAAGATCTCCGGGCTGTACTCGTAACCGAAGTCGCAGTCGCCCAGGTACTTCTCGGCGAACTTCATGACGTGCTGCGTGCCCTGGACGGCGAGGGCCTTGCACTCGTCGCGGTCGATGCCGAACACCACGCGGCGGAACAGCGGAGCGGTGGCGTTGTAGAGGTGCACGGTGGCGCGGGCCGCCCCGGCCAGCGACTGCACGGTGCGCTCGATCAGTTCCTCGCGTGCCTGGGTGAGGACGGAGATCTGGACGTCGCCGGGGATCCGGTCCTCTTCGACGAGCTGGCGGACGAAGTCGAAGTCGGTCTGGCTGGCGGCCGGGAACCCGACCTCGATCTCCTTGTAGCCCATGCGTACCAGCAGCTCGAACATGGCGAGCTTGCGGGCCGGGCTCATGGGGTCGATCAGCGCCTGGTTGCCGTCGCGCAGGTCGGTGGACAGCCAGCGCGGGGCCTTGGTGATCGTCTTGCCCGGCCACGTGCGGTCCGGCAGGTCGACCGCGGGGAAAGGCGCGTAACGCCCGGTGGGCATGGGACTGCGTTGCTGATTGCTACGTCGCATGATGGAGGTGCTCCCGGTGAGATGCCTGCGGCCAGCGATCACGCCAAAGCCCCGCGACGAGGGAGCCGGCCTTTACAGGCCCCCGTCGCGGCCGCTAAGGAGGAGCAGCTCACGCAGCACGTCGACCAAGCTAACAGACCGCGCGCGCATCCCCCCAATCGCCGTCCCACCAGTTGAGATGTGACGCTGCGTCAGGGAACCAGGACGCTCAGGCAGGTCACACAGCCCTCGACCTTCTCGAACTCGCTGATGTCGACCACCGACACCTCATATCCGCCGGCGGCGAGCTGCTCCGCCGTACGGGGCGCGGAGGCGGCGATCAGCACCTGTTTCTCCCCCAGCACGACGACGTGCGCGCCGGCCGGCTCCTGTGCCACGCCCAGGTACGGCAGCGCCGACGTGTCCACCAGCTCCGGAATGCCGATCAGCGAGCCGTCGGGCAGCGCGGTCATCGCCGACTTGAGGTGGAGACAGCCGTCCAGCGTCACCGGCACGACGCGCCGGCCTCGGGAGGCGAGCAACCGCGCCAGCTGGCAGAGCGCGTCCTCGTTCGTACGTGCCGAGCGCCCGGCGTACACGGTGTTGCCGACCTGCAGCACGTCACCGCCGTCGAGAGTGCCCTCGCGCTCGATCCGTACCGTCTCCAGGCCCAGCTCGGCGATCATGGCCGCCATCGAGTCGACCTCCGGGGCCCGTTCGGGCGCGCCCGGCCGGGCGAGGATCGCCAGGTCGTCGCAGACGACGACGGTGTCCTCGACGAAGACGGCATCGGGCAGGTCGTCGGCGGGCGGTAGCGCGCGGACCCGCCAGCCCGCCGACGCGAGTGCGGCGACGTACGCGTCGTGCTGGTGTGCGGCGAGCTCCGCGTCGACCGGCCGCCGTTCGAGGTGCGTGACGATGCCCTCGGCCAGCCGGGGGCTCGGGCGGCGTACCAGCGCGGTCCGCTCAGCCATGCTCGCCTCCGTGCGCACCTGCGGAGCCCGGGTCGGGGCGTTCACTCGCGGGCCGCCCCCTCGGTCGTGCTGATCACACCCACGGTGTGCGCGGGCGTCATGCCGAGCCCGCCCGCGACGGCGTGGAGCGCCTGGCGTTCGCCGGCGCCGATCGCCCCGTCGGCGAGCGCGATGCGTACGACCTGGGCGAGGAACCACTCACGTGCCTCGGTGGTGAGCTGCGCTCCCGCCTGCGCGATCACGTCGGCGAAGACGTCGGGCGCCTCCTCCAGGTCCTCGGCCAGCATCGCGTCGTCGTAGTCCGTCATGCCGTACCCGCGGACCGCCTCGACGGCGCGGGCACGGCCGGCGGAGGCGGACGGGTCACCGGCGTTCAGGACGGCGGCGGCGGACGCGCGCATCGCCGCCGGCAGGGCCGCGGCCATCTCCCGCGCGGTCGGCAGGCGGAGGACATCGAGGTTGTAGCGCGTGCGACAGGTCGTGCACTCGACCACCTCACCGACGCGGTTCAGCGGGATGACGGGGATGAAGAACAGCGTGAACCAGCGGCGTGCGATCCGCTGCCGGTAGTGCCGGTCGCCACCGCAGCCGGGGCAGTGGAAGTCGCCCTGGCCGACGGTCCGGAAGAACACCGAGAGACCGAAGATCAGCAACACCGGCCGCCTCCTCCTCTGTCGGGCACAACGATCGGGCTGGGCGCCCACCGCTCTCGATCCTGCCGCATCCCCTCGGCGCGCAGAAACGGTTCCCCGATTCCGGCGGTGTGGCGTGCGCCGCTCCCGTACCGGAGATGGGTCCCCTCCCAGGAAGGATAGGCGGCCGGAATGAGTTCGCAGCACGGTTGTGATCTCCGAAGGGCTGTCCGCCGACCGGCGGAACTTCTACCCTTCATGACATGAGCCAGCCATACGACCCCGGCTACGGCGGTGGTCAGCAGCCATGGGGGCCGCCCGGTCAGCAGCCTCCCGGCGGCTACCCCGGCCAGCAGGGCGGATATCCCCCACAGCAGGGCGGATATCCACAGCAAGGCGGATACCCCCCGCAGCAGGGCGGATACCCACCCCCTCAGCAGCAGGGATATCCCCCTCAATACCAGCAGCAGCCGCCCGGCTATCCGCCTCAGCAGGGGTACGGTCAGCCTCCCTGGCAGCCCGCCGTGGCACGCCGCGGCAAGGGATCGCCCCTCGGCATCGGCGTGGCGGTCGCCGGAGTCCTCATGGCCATCGGCACGTTCCTGCCGTGGGTCTCGGTGAAGCTCCAGCTCGGCAGCTCCAACATCTACGGGACACCGCTCTCCAGCAGCAACATCAGCCGCAGTCTCGCCGGCATCAAGGCCGGGGAGGGCAAGATCGTCCTGCTGTGCGCCGTGGTGGCGATCGGCCTCGGCATCGTCGCGATGGTCAACAACGCCAAGCTCGGCCTCATCGCGATCGCGCCGGCGGTCATCGGCATCCTCGTGATGCTCAAGGTCTTCGCCGACAAGGCGAGCTATGACGACAAGATGCCCAGTCTCCCCGGCACCGGGAGCAGCATGCACGTCTCGCTGTCCGCCGGCATCTATGTGTCCCTCATCGCGGCCATCGCCGTCATCGGCCTGGGCGTCATCGGTGCCGTGACCACCAAGTCCGGCTGAGCACGGGCCGGGTCCGCTCCTCGGCCCTCTCCTCAGTCGTAGAAGCCCAGACGGCGCAGCTGCTTGGGATCGCGCTGCCAGTCCTTGGCGACCTTGATCCGCAGGTCGAGGTACACCTTCGAACCGAGCAGCGCCTCGATCTGCATCCGGGCGCGCGTGCCCACGTCCTTCAGCCGCGCGCCCTTGGGGCCGATGACGATGCCCTTCTGGCTGGGCCGCTCGACGTAGAGCCAGGCATGCACGTCGATCAGATCGTCCCGGTCCTCGCGGGCCTTCATCTCCTCCACGACCACCGCGATCGAGTGCGGAAGCTCATCGCGTACGCCCTCCAGTGCGGCCTCGCGGATCAGCTCGGCCACCATGATCTGCTCGGGCTCGTCGGTGAGCTCACCCTCGGGATAGAGCGGCATGCCCTCGGGCAGCCGGTCGACGAACACGTCACCGACCACGTCGAGCTGGAAGCCGGACTCCGCCGAACAGGGCACGACGTCGGCCCACTCCCCCAGCCGGGAGACCTTCAGGAGCTGCTCGGCGACCTGCTGGCGGGTCGCGAGGTCGGTCTTGGTCACCATCGCGACGATCGGGGTGCGTTTCACCTGGGCCAGCTCCGCGGCGATGAACCGGTCACCGGGCCCGATCTGTTCGTTCGCCGGGACGCAGAAACCGATCACGTCGACCTCGCTGAGCGTGGAGCGCACCAGGCTGTCCAGCCGTTCACCGAGCAGGGTACGTGGCTTGTGCAGGCCGGGGGTGTCGACGATGACGAGCTGGGCGTCGGGCCGGTGCACGATGCCGCGGATGGTACGCCGGGTGGTCTGTGGCTTGCTGCTGGTGATCGCCACCTTGGTGCCGACGAGGGCGTTCATGAGCGTGGACTTTCCCACGTTAGGGCGCCCGATGAAGCACGCGAAGCCCGACTTGAATCGGGTGCCGGTCGATGTCTGGGGCGAGGTCACACCCTCGATTGTGGCGTACTCGCGGCGCTGTTGGGTCGCCCGCACTCCCCACTCTCTCGCCATCCGGGCCGTGTGCCGCCGGTCAGCTCTTCAGCACGGTGCGGAGCGTGCCGTCGGGAGCGGCGACGAGAACCGGCGCCTTGGGCCCGAGATCACGTACGGCGGCGATGTCGGGGGTCTCGTCATCGGTGACGACCGCCCCGGCCTCCAGGTCCTCCGCACCGCTGGACACCGCCATCGCCACCGCGACCTGCAACGCGGTCAACTTCAGCGAGGGAAGGTCCACCGGCCCGGCCGCGTACGTACGCCCGGTCTCGTCCCGCACGGCCGCACCTTCGGCCGCCCCGGCCCGCGCCCGCGTGGACCGGGCAAGAGTAATGATCTTCATGTCTTCGGCATCGAGCTCACTCACGCCGCCCAGCGTACGTCCCCGCAAGCCCCTCGGAAGCCCACTGCTCGCCACCAGTCGCTACAGGCCCCGGCCAAGGAGTACCCGGAATGACCACACGCTTCCTTTACCTCGCCCGGCATGGCGAGGCATCACCGGATGAAAGCACGCTGACCGCCGACGGCCGTCGTCAGGCCCTCCTGAACGCCCCACCCTGGGGATGGCTCGGTCTCAACCACTGCAACGCGGCCCTGACGGTCATCCGATACGCACCCGAGCGCCCGGCATCCCTGCTCGTCTACAACGACATGACCCATCTCCCGCGCGAGCTGCGCTGGACCGGATTCCCACCCGAGCTCAGGATCTGAAAAGACCCGGCCCTCGTCCGCCGGGTCAGGCGTCGGCGTTCTCGCGGTCCACGGCCGGCCGCTCCTCCTCGTCGGGCACGACGCGCTCGACGAGGACGGTACCGATCTTGTTACGGCGGCCGGAGACGTTCTCGGCGGTCAGCCGCAGGCC
>DASQPY010000336.1:0-4115 GCA_035643735.1 Actinoallomurus sp.
CCACACCAGACCGAGCGTCATGGCGAGAACGAGCGCCGCCACCGCGACGTACATCCCAGTCATCGAAAGGTCACAAGGCGTTCGCCGTCCCCTTCATTCCCTCAGACCCGGACGTGCAGCAGCCGTTTCCCGTCCAGCGTCCGGATCTCGACCGACGCGATGTCCTGTTTCTGGAACATCGACGAGCCGTAGAAGCTGGCCTCGCCGAGGTATTCGACCCGCCAGCCGCCCGCGACGTCCTGCCGGCCCTTCTTGTCGATCGCGATCAGACGGCACTGGGAGTCGGCCGGTGCGCCGGCCAGGCGTACCGAGAAGGCGGTGCCCCACCCCTTGGGCTGCATGGCGATCTCCGCCCGGACGCCGGTGGCCGGATCGTTCCCGTGCACCGTCGTGACGGCCGAGGGAGTGGCGGCCGGCGAGGTGGGCGGTTTGGCGATCGTCCCGCCGTCCGTGCCGCTCATGGCACGTACGCCCACGCCCGTCACGACGACCAGCGCGGCCGCGGCCGCCACCAGCCACAGGCGATTCTTGCGCCGCCGGCCGCGGCTCTCGTCGGCGGCCTTGGTGAGGATCGAGTCCAGGAGCTCTTCCGGCGGTGCTCCGAGCTGGTCGAGCTGATCCTCGGTGACTCTCCCCAGCATGGCAGGCAGCCCCGCAAGCGAGGCGAGCTCGTCCCGGCAGCGTCCGCAGACGCCCAGATGCGCGTCGACCATGGCGCGCTCGGCCGGCTCGATGGCGCCCAGGACGTACACACCGAGCAGTATCCGCAGCCGGGAGCATTCGGTGCCTGATGTCATGGCGCCAACCCCCGTTCTTCCAGCGCGAGTTTGAGGGCTCGCAGCGCATAGTAGGACCGCGACTTCACCGTGCCGGGCGGCACACCGAGCGCCGCCGCCGCCTCGGCCACCGACCGTCCCCGGTAGTAGGTCTCGATCAGTACCGACCGGTGGTCGGGGCTCAGATCGGCGAGCGCCTCCGCGAACGTCCACGACTCGAGCGCGCGGCCGATCTCGTCGCTGGCCGGTACGGCGGCGAGTCCCGCCTCACCGGCCTCCGGTGGCCTGGACTTCCGTGCCCGGTGTGCGTCGACGACCAGGTTCTTGGCCACCGTGAACAACCACGGCCTTATCGGGCGGCCCTCCAGAGCGTCGGGATGTCGCCAGGCGCGCAGCAACGTCTCCTGGACCACGTCCTCCGCCTGATGCCGATCACCTTCGGTCAGACGCAGGACGTATCCCAGGAGCGGGCCTCCGTGCTCGGCGTACAGAGCCCGGAGGAGGCGCTCGTTCGCAGTCGGTCCCACACCTTCATCACGTATCAAATGCGCGGCCGGTTCACCGGAGGACCGAGGATTTGGGAACGATCCAACCGGGACGACTCCGGACCCGCGCGAACGTCAGTGCTCATTGAGGCTTTCGAGGTTCAGGTGCTCACCGGTCGTGGTGACCCGCAGCCCGTCCTGGCCGATCTGGACGTCGCTGATCCGCGTGTTCAGCGGGAGCCCCTTCACCGGCATCGTGAACGAGAACGCCTGCTGGACCAGGGTGACCGGGATCGTGGTGCCGCCGGCGTCGACCGTCTGCGGCACCACACGCACGCTGCGGCCGGAGGGCCGTACGGTCACGGTCGCGGTCACCGTACGGCTGAGGCCGAGGACGGTCACCGGGCCGCGCACCTGCAGGTCCTTGCCCTTGGCTGAGATCTTCAACCCGCGCGGCGCCTGCTTGTCGACGTCGGCGTAGGAGACGGTCGCGACGGAGGTCGCCGTGTCGGCCACCATCTTGGACGCGTCACCGTGCACCGCGTCGGACAGAGGGGCCCTGACACCCTTCAGCGTGACGACGGTGTTGGTCAGGTGGACGCCGAGCTGGGTGACGTCGCCGACGTTGACGTCGATCTCGCCGTACCGGCCGTTCAGCGCCTGGTTCAGGAACGGAAAGCCCTTGATCTTCACCTCGGGCTTGTGGTCGAGGCCGTACTGCGACGCGACGTTCTTGGCGATCTGGTCCTGGGCGACCCACAGACCGACCCGATCGGCGGCGATGATCAGCCCGATCACCAGGATCAGGAGAATCACCAATCCCTTGCGCATGTCTCTCCCGTCGCCGATTCGTGATCACACTACCGGCGGCCGGGGCCCGGCCGAGTCACCTTCGGTGTTGACACGCACCCGGGCCCGATCGCCTCAGAGGACCAGGGCCTGTCTCGAAGAACGCGCCCGCCGGCCGTGTGGGTGCCGACCTCATCCGGCCACCGTCCGGTCTCTAACCTCCCGCGAAAGGCGGCAGGACCTCGACGGTGCCCCCTTCCGGCAGCCGGACGGACGCGTGGTCCCGGGTGCCGACGGGGTCGCCGTCGACGAGATAGGAGCTGCGGGCGATGACACGCTCGAACTCCCCGCCCCGGCCGGCGGCCGCCGTGGTCAGCGCCTCCGCCAGCGTCGCGGCGTCGTACGGCTCCTCGGCGACTCCGGCGGCCGCCCGCGCGGCCGCCCAGTATCTGATCAGCCCCTTCGCCATGTTCCCTCTCCCGTGGTCTACACCACTCGGTCGTGAGGTCTCGCCCGCCATTCGGTATCCTCCCGTAGTAGGGATCCGGGCAACGTCGCCCTCGGGTCCTCAACGTCTTTTTGGGGGCCGCCAACCGAGGAGGCCGTATTGAGCACTCTGCTTTTGCTGACGAATGTGCTCGAGCCGTCCGATGAAGTCCTGCCGGCGCTCGGGTTGCTCCTTCACTCGGTACGAGTGGCCCCGGCCGAGGGGGCGGCGCTCATCGACGCGCCCCCGTCCGACGTCGTCATCGTCGACGCGCGCCGCGATCTCGCCCAGGCCAAGAGCCTGTGCCGGCTGCTGCGCACGACCGGACTCGACGCACCACTGCTCGCGATCGTAACCGAGGGCGGCCTGGCCGCGCTGACCCCCGAGTGGGGCCTCGACGACGTACTGCTGCAGACGGCCGGACCGGCCGAGGTGGAGGCCCGGCTACGGCTGGTGGTCGGCCGTGCGAGCGCCGCCGAGCCGGACGACGTGCCGGGCGAGATCCGCAGCGGTGAGCTGACGATCGACGAGGTGACCTACAGCGCGCGGCTGCGCGGTCGCGTACTCGACCTGACGTTCAAGGAGTTCGAGCTGCTGAAGTACCTCGCGCAGCACCCGGGCCGGGTCTTCACCCGCGCCCAGCTGCTCCAGGAGGTCTGGGGTTATGACTACTTCGGCGGCACCCGCACGGTCGACGTCCACGTGCGACGGCTACGAGCCAAGCTCGGGCCGGAGTACGAATCGCTGATTGGAACGGTTCGCAACGTCGGTTACCGTTTCGTGCCCGACCAGCGCGCCGAGGACGTCCCTGCGCACACCTGAGACGCCTCTCAGAGACCTCGCATGCACAGCACGTACGCGGGGCTGTTGAACCACACCGCGTAGGTGTAGCCGGTCGACGCGCACCGTTTGGTGTTGGTCGTCCCGTCAATGCGGTCGATGATCCGGTAGTGCCCCGGTGTGCACCCGGAGATGTACAGGTGCGGGTGGGTGAAGCTGCCCGTGTTCCGCACGCAGTCCCCCGGCTGTGGGTTGAAGGCCGCCCCGCCCGGGGGGGCCCGGAGGACCCGGAGGACCGGGGGGACCCGGGGGTGGCCCGTAGCTCCCCATTCCCGGCGGTGGCGGCCCGCCGTACGGCGGTTGCGGGGGTTGCACAGCGATCCACTCCCATGCGTCGGTGTCGGGCCAGAGCGGCGACGGAACCGCCGCGAAGCCGAACTAGGACGCTTGAAGGGATGTTTCGGTTCCTCGGCGAGCGCCGGTCTTGCATCCGCTGCCGGATTGGGTGCTGCGGCACCGGATCTGACCGGTGGACCGAGGGGTCAGGTCTGCTCCGGAGGTCGCTGCGGATCCGGCGCGGGCGGGTTATGACCGGGCAGCCGCCCATGGCCTGGGTGCGGCGCCTGTCCCGGCGGAGGCCCGTACCCCTGAGGCGGTCCCTGACCGGGCGGCGGACCGTAGCCGGGAGGCGGCCCCTGACCGGGCGGCGGGCCGTAGCCCGGAGGCGGCCCGTAGCCGGGCGGCGGGAACGGACCGGGCCGGCCCGAACGGCGCGACGCCGACCGCACGCCGATCACG
>DASQPY010000337.1:0-4560 GCA_035643735.1 Actinoallomurus sp.
GGGTGTGGCCACGCGAACCGGCCACACCCACCCAGACGGCCCGGCGGGACGGGCAGATGCGAATGCCGCGCGCCGAGATGATGAGCGTCTTACAGCCTCAGTGTCGGATTCGGGTTGGGCCTGGTCCGTATGGATGAATCGGTGGCGACCGTCACCGATGCGAGGGACGCCAGGCGCCCGTCATCCTTGTAGACGACGGGCACACCACCCGCGATCGCATACGACGCATCGCCGTCGATCAAGTATTCGCGCGCACCGACCTTGAAGACATAGAACTCATCGTTCTCGCCGATTTCCCGGTCATCGAGGCAGAAAGCACCATGCGGCCAGCCAGGCTCCAGACGCTCGCGGACAATCTCACGGGCCTGCTCGTAGGTGACCGCCATTCGTCATCCCATCACTGGATCGGAGCCATCAGGGCTCAAGGTAGGGCTGGGTCGCGCTTTCCGCCGGGGTAGTCACGTCATCGAACCGAACGTACCTAGTGTCGTGACCCAGGGCGAAGTAGTGAGAGGCATCGGAAACCGGAGGCGTCGGCTGCCCATCGACAAAGCGGACTTTGCCGCCGACGTTCTCGACATTGAACCCGTGACCGCCTCCTGCGGGTTGACCTTGTCGAGGGTTTGGTCGATCTCTTGATCAACCTTCTGATCGGCGACCTCCGCCAGGTGCTCTCCCAGTGCGCGCTGCCGGTGGCTGGAGCGTAGGCGCTCGCCGGATCCATCGTGTCCGTGTTCTCCGACAGGCAGGGATCGTGCCGTCGCGTCGGCGACCGCCTCCCCGGCGGACTCGCTCGATTCTGTGATCCCGGATCGCCCGGACATCTCATTGGCGGCGTTGGTGCCCGCCCGGCTGTCGGCGCGGGAGACGATGCCTTCGGCTTCGGCTCCGGGGTCATCGCGTGGAGGTCGCCGGTCTGGCGGTCGTGATGGTTCCTTGACGTCCTCCGCGTCGACGTCCTCCGCGTCGCTGTCGGCTTCTCGGACGTCATGATCCACGGCCATGGCCACTCCTCCCCATGTCCGGAGAGGCGTGGTGACCCGTATCCTGCGGCGTTCCGACCGCCGGGTGTCGTTCGCCGCGCCGGACCGAGGCCAGGAAGCGTTCGGTGCCCTCGATCACGCGCGCGGCCCGGTAGGACGGGAAGATGTCGAACGCGTGCTGTGCGCCCTTCATCTCCGCGTACAGCACCGGCGCGGCCGAGGTCCGCCTGAGCCGCTCGGTGAAGGAGCGCGCCTGGGCCACCGGGACAAGGGTGTCCAGGTCGCCGTGGACGACCAGGAACGGCGGTGCGTCCTCGCGGATCCAGTGCTCGGGCGAGGCCCTGGCGTACGCCTCGGGGTCGTCGGCGCGCGCGGCTCCCATGACCTTGCGCTCCAGGAACGAGGCGAAGTGCCGGGAGGCCCGGTCGAGAAGGGCGCGCATGTCGTACACGCCGTAGAACGGGACGGCGGCCCGTACCGAGGTGTCCACGTCCTCGAAGCCCGGCTGGTAGTCCGGGACGTTCGCGGTGAGGGCGACCAGTGCGGCGAGATGGCCGCCCGCCGAACCACCCGTGACGCACAGGAAGCCGGGGTCGGCGCCGTGTTCCTCCGCGTGGTCGCGGTACCACTTGATCGCGCGCTTGAGGTCGACCAGATGCGAGGGGAACGTGACCTGCGGGCTGAGCCGGTAGTCCACGTTGATGCCCACCCAGCCGTTCGCCGCCAGATGGTTCAGCAGCGGGATGCCCTGTTCCCTCTTGCTCCCGATCACCCAGGCCCCGCCGTGGATCTCCATGATCCCAGGGCGGAGCTCACCCGGCTCCGACGGCTTGTACACGTCCAGCAGCATCCGCGGGTCGTCCCCGTAGGCGATGTCGCGGACCCGCGTCACTCCGCGGCGCCGGGTCATGAGAAAGGGAAAGACCACCTGGCTACGGGGAAACGCGGGGGCGCGCTCGCCAGGGTCGAGCTCGGCGCTCCACTCCCGTACGGTCAGCGTCGTGCGGCGCGCCCGGACCATGACGAGGGCGAGTCCCGCCCATCCGGCCACCGTGGCGGCGAGCCCGAGCCACCCGGGCAGGCCGTCCAGGCCTCCCCCGGCCACGAGCAGCGCGGTGACCAGGGCCTCCAGGACGAGCACCCACGGGGCCAGTTCGATCGTGAGCCACGCGGCGAAGAAACTCGGGACGAGGGACACGAGTCCGCGCCGGGGGCGGACGGCGTTGATCGCGGTGAGCAGAACGAGGAGCCCGGAGGCGAGCAGGACGTAGGGCATGGCCCCTCCGTACGTCGAGTCGGCGCCCCCACCTTCCCCCAGTAAGCGATCGCCGACAATGTGATCGCCCGCACACGGGCGATCGGACGGGTCGGCCGTCACCGCCTGCTCTCGATCTGCGACGCTGGGCCTGATGAGCACTCTCGAAAACGACCTGCGCGGCGCTCTGGACGGCGAGGTCGACTTCTCCGTACGACGGCGGGCCGAGTACTCCTACGACGCCTCGGTCTACCGGCGCGTGCCGCTCGGCGTGGTGTTCCCCCGTACGACCGAGGACGTCGCCGCCGCGGTACGCGCGGCGCGCGAGCACGACGTGGCGGTCACCGCGCGCGGCGCCGGCACGAGCATCGCGGGCAACGCCATCGGCGAGGGACTGGTCCTGGACCTCTCCCGTCACCTGAACCGCATCGTCGAGATCGATCCCGAGCGGCGGATCGCACGGGTGCAGCCCGGCGTCGTCCTGGCCCGGCTCAACGCGGCCGCGGGCGCGTACGGGCTGCGGTTCGGCCCCGACCCGTCCTCGGGGAGCCGCTGCGTTCTCGCCGGCATGATCGGCAACAACGCCTGCGGCACCCGCGCGCTCGTCTACGGGCGCACGTCCGACAACGTCGACTCACTCGACGTTCTCCGCTACGACGGCACCTCGCTCACCGTCGGGGCACACAAGGAGAAGACCGGCGACCCGCTGATCGAGGGGCTGCGGGCGCTGCGCGACCGGCACCTGGGCACGATCCGCACGTCGCTGGGGAGGTTCCCCCGACAGGTGTCCGGCTACGGCCTGGAGCACCTGCTCCCGGAGAACGGCTTCCACGTCGCGCGCGCCCTCGTCGGCAGTGAGGGCACCTGCGCGCTCACGCTCGGCGCCACACTGCGGCTGGTCTCCGAACCGGACACGAAGGTGCTCGTCATCGCCGGCTTCCCGGACTTCGTCGCTGCCGGCGAGGCCGTCCCGCGCGTGCTCACGCACGGCCCGAGCGCCTGCGAGGGGCTGGACGCACAGATCGTCCAGATGGCGCGCGGCAACGACCGCTCCGGACTGCCGGACGGCACGTCCTGGCTGCTCATCGAGTTGACCGGCGACGACGCGGAGGATCGGGCGCGGGCGCTGGCACGGGAGTTCCCCGGCGCGCTGGTGGAGACCGACCGGGCCCGGCAGGCCGCGGTGTGGAAGATCCGCACGGACGGTGCGGGGCTGGCGACGCGGGCACCGGACGGCTCGCAGGCGTGGCCCGGCTGGGAGGACTCGGCCGTCCCGCCGGACCGCCTCGGCGCGTACCTGCGGGACCTGCGCGAGCTGTTCGCGCGGTTCGGCGTGCACGGCGCGGCGTACGGGCACTTCGGCGAGGGCTGCCTGCACATCCGGATCGACTTCGACCTGGCGACCGAACGCGGTCGCGCGACGTTCCGCGAGGTCATCGAGGAGGCGACCCGGCTGGTCGCCTCGCACGGCGGGTCACCGTCGGGCGAGCACGGCGACGGGCGGGCCCGCTCGGAGGTGCTGCCGCTGGTCTACGACGGCGAGACGATGCGGGCCTTCGCGGAGTTCAAGGGCGCCTGGGACCCGGACGGCCGGATGAACCCGGGGATCCTCGTGGACCCCGAACCGGTCGACGACCGGCTCCGCACGGAAGGCATGGCCCCGGCGCCGCGTACGTTCCTGCCGTTCGCCGCAGACGGCGGCGACTTCCGGCAGGCGCTGCACCGCTGCGTCGGCGTCGGCAAGTGCCGCAGTGACCAGGGCGGCGTCATGTGCCCGAGCTACCGCGCCACGCGCGACGAGAAGGACTCCACCCGTGGACGGGCCCGCGCGCTGGAGGAGATGCTCCGCGGCGAGCTCGACACCGAGGGCTGGCGGTCCTCGTCGGTGCACGACGCCCTGGACCTGTGCCTGTCGTGCAAGGGGTGTTCCTCCGACTGCCCGGTGAGCGTGGACATGGCGACGTACAAGTCCGAGTTCCTGCACCATCACTACCGGCGGCGGATCCGGCCGATGGCGCACTACTCGATGGGCTGGCTCCCGCTGTGGCTGCGGCTGGCCCGCGGTCCGCTCCGCGCCGCCTCCTCCCCCGGCCGTGCCGCGCGGGCCCTCGCCGGGCTGGGCAAGCGACTCGGTGGCGTGGCGCCCGAACGCGACCTGCCCGCCCCCGCCCGCCAGCCGTTCACCCGCTGGTTCAAGCGGCGTACGACTCCCGCCGGGGACCGGCGCCCGGTTTTGCTGTGGCCCGACACGTTCACCAACTTCTTCACCCCGTCGGCGGGCCGGGCCGCCGTACGGGTGCTGGAGGACGCCGGGTACGAGGT
>DASQPY010000338.1:0-3594 GCA_035643735.1 Actinoallomurus sp.
CGCGGTGGGCCCGGCCGGATCTGCTTCTTCAGAGGCTGCGGGCGGTGATGTCGCCCTGGGAGGTGGTGGCGCGGATGTCGAGTTCGGCGGTGCCGTCGTTCTTGAGGGCGTTGCTGATGCGGCCGTAGCCGGTGCCGGCGTCCAGGGCGGCCGAGACGCCGGCGGCGGCGGCGACGGAAATGTCGCCTGACTGGGTGCGGAGCACGACCGTGCCGCGTACGGCCTCCGTGATCCGGATGTCGCCCCGTGCGGTGCTGATCTCCGCGGGGCCGCCCAGCCGGCCGACCTCGACGTCGCCGTCGATCGCCGTGAGGCGGACGCTCGCGGCCTCGTCGATCTTGATCTGGCGGTACGCGCCTTCGAAGGCGACGTCGCCGAGGCGTCCGACGCCGCGGAGCTCGGCGCTGGCGGTCTTGGCCTCGATGCGGGAGCCGGCGGGCAGCTGGACGGTGACCTCCAGGGATCCGGAGGGGCCGATGAGCTTGTTGCCGGAGGTCGAGGCCGTGATCCGCAGGACGCCGTCGGCGTACGCGACGGTGGTCTGCTCGGCGGCCTTGGCGTCGCGGCTCTTGGAGGGGTTGGCGGGCAGGACCTCGACGGTGGTGTCGGCGCGGTCCGCGGCGATGAACTGGATGCGTCCGGCGGGAATGTCCAGGACGGCGGAGATCGGGGCGGGGGTGTCGAACTTCTGCATCGTGTTCTCCCGTGCTCGTTCATTGTTTCTGACACCGGAAACGCTACGTTGCTTTCGAGAAACAGGCAACATGCCTGTTGCACAGGATTTAGATCTATGCAGGTAAACGCTTCGAAAGTGTTGCAACGGCCTTAAGTCTAACGCAACGGCACCTGCTCTGATCATTGCAATGGATGAGAAGTGAACGCTATAGAAGATGTCACCGGAGACATGCCGGGTCTCGGGGCGATATTGGCGTCGGACCACCACGGGTGCCAGTGCCGGTAGGCGAGGACGATGGCGTGCGGGTCGCCTGGCGGGACGCGAACTGGCGACTGGTCATCAAGAGTGGCCCGGCCCGGCCGCCCGGCGCCGCACCCGGCCTTTCCACCTCGGGTGAGCGCGGGTGGGGCGCGCCGTCAATTTTCTCCAGAAGAGTTGCGTACAGCGGAGGTAATCGATTTTGCCATTACCGTTCTCATCGTTCCATGCCGGCGAGATGTTCCCGTCGTACGTCCAGCCCGATGTCGACGAACCCGCCACTGCCCCAAGCCGATTGTCATTCTGCGCCCGAGGACCATGGCCACAGCCGATCACAAAGGCGGGTTTCCCGGAGCTTCGAGGTGACCGCCATCTTTCCCGGCCGTCGCGTCCACGCCAGGATGCGGGCGATGCCCATCGTGCGGGACGTCTCAGCGAGGGTCCACTCACCGGCTCCGGCCCGGCAATGGAGACGGCAGCCCCCGGCCGAACCTTTCTTAGGTCTGACATAAGGCTCTCTTAAGGTCGTCGGCTCGACCGCGTTTCCCGAGGAAATCGGAATAGCGCCAGGTCAGTGGCCTGTTGCGATTTCGCCTTCCTACACGGGAGTGTTGACAGCTTGCCAGGGACATGTGTTCATCCAGCTCGTTAGGAAACTTACCTAACGAATGGCGACATCCTCCGCATCCCCGCCGCCACTCATTTCGTCTGCGGTGACCGCGTGCGTTGTACGTGCGCGGTTCACGCCTGAACAGAACCGATAGGAACGGTGATTCTCAATGCTCCGGAAATCCGTTCGGTGGACGATTCCCGCTGTTCTCGCCCTCGCCGTGGGAGCGGCCCCCGTCGCCTTCAGCTCCCGTCAGCACACCTCCGGCGCCTCCGTGTCGCTCCTCGGGAACGCGTCGGCCGCGGCCGTCGACCTCACCGACCCCCACGAGAAGGACATCGCCATGCAGGTGGTGTCCAGTGCGGAGAACTCCTCGCTCGACTGGCGGGCGCAGTACAAATACATCGAGGACATCGGCGACGGCCGCGGCTACACCGCCGGCATCATCGGGTTCTGCTCCGGCACCGGCGACATGCTCGAGGTCGTCCAGGCGTACACGAACGCGAAGCCGGGCAACGTCCTCGCCAAGTACCTGCCCGCGCTGCGCAACGTGAACGGCACCGACTCGCACCAGGGCCTGGACCCGAACTTCCCCGCCGACTGGCGTAAGGCCGCCACGGACGCGGCGTTCCAGCAGGCCCAGGACAACGAGCGGGACTCGGTGTACTTCAACCCGGCCGTCCAGCAGGCGAAGAGCGACGGCCTGCGCGCGCTCGGTCAATTCATCTACTACGACGCCATGGTCATGCACGGCCCCGGAAATGACGCCGACAGCTTCGGCGGAATCCGTAAGACCGCCATCGCAAAGGCGAAGCCTCCCGCGCAGGGCGGCAATGAGACGACCTATCTGAACGCGTTCCTCGACGCTCGGAAGGCCGCCATGAAACGCGAAGAGGCGCACAGCGACACCAGCCGTGTCGACACTGAGCAGCGGGTATTCCTCAACAACGGAAACCTCGACTTCACCCCGCCGCTGAGCTGGCACGTCTACGGCGACCCGTTCACGATCAACAGCTGAGATCCGAAGACTCCGGCGGTGGGTGACGGCTTCCCGGCCCGTACCCACCGCCGGTCATTTCTCCTGTCCCGGCCTCAGCCGGCCGAGGTGCGGAAGACCGCCCAGCCGATCTCGGTCCGCCAGGCGGTGGCGTCGCCGCTGTCCCTGGGGCCGACCAGGTAGTTCTCGCGTACGGGCCCGGCGACCGCGAGCGCGTGCTCGGCGACGTACGTACCGAGGGCGCCGTACGAGATGTCGATGTCGTCGTGCGGCCCGCGGTGCACGGTCACGGCCGGCTCCGCCGCCGGAACGACGAACGGGTGGACGCGGCCGGCCACCAGCGGCTCGGCCACCGGGACGAACACCACCGCTTCGCCGCGCTCGTCGGTGAACAGCGCGTTGTCGTACAGCCCGCCGCTGGGCCCGGACGGCTCCAGGCCCAGGCGCCGCAGAGTCTGCTCGAGCTCGGCCATCGCACCGTCGTACCAGTCGAGCACCTTGTCCAGGCCGACGGTCGAGCGGATCGCGGCGACCGTCACGGGCGGCACCGTCCGCGGCTCGACCTCGATCGGCGGCACCGTCGGCCGTAGCAGCGGGCGCAGCGACGTGACGGCGGATCTCGTCTGGTCGAGCTGCTCCTCCAGGCGCGCGAGGTGGCCCGCTATCAGTGCGCTTCTGGCGTCCGGTCCCCCACAACTTGACCCTCCCCCCGAGGGAGCCCCGACGGTGGGCGCACCACCTGAGGAGGAAGACCGGGATCATGGACTCACTCGTCGGCATCCCCATCGGCCGGCCCGCGCAGCCGGCCGAGCTGGTCGCGTTCCTGGGGACGACGCCGGCGAGGCCGCCCATGTCGAGGTCGCGGGCGACTTCCCGGGCAGCCCGGTGTGCCTGACCTTCCACTTCGCGTTCACCGCGGACGGGCGCATCGCGGTGCTCACCATCCGGCCGTGAGACCGCCGCGTCAGGCGTGGCCGCCCACGGTCACCGTGCCGATGGACGGTCGCGCCCTGGCCTCGAGGATCTCGCCGACGCGTTCCGCCTGGTGGTCGA
>DASQPY010000339.1:0-3225 GCA_035643735.1 Actinoallomurus sp.
CGGTTCGCCGTTCGCGCGGGTCGTCGGTATGTGCCATTCGGTACGCGACACGCACCGATTCCTCGCCGAGCTGGTCGGGGTGCCGCTGGCGGAGATCGACTTCCGTACGGCCGGCTTCAACCACCAGGCGTTCGTCCTCCGCTTCGAGCACGGGGGGCGGGATCTGTACCCGGCACTGCGGGCCGCCATCGACGCCGATCCGCAGCTGCAGCGCCGTGTCCGGGTCGAGATCTTTCGCCGCTTCGGCTATTTCCCCACCGAGTCCAGCGAACACAGCGCCGAATACGTGCCCTGGTTCATGCACCACGACGACGAGATCGAGCAGTTCCGCGTTCCGATCGGTGAGTACCTGCGACGTTCGGAGCGCAACATCGATGAGTACGAGTCGACCCGCCGGGAACTGGCCGCCGAGGAGCCACTCGCCCTTGACGCGACCTCCGAGCTGGCCTCGGAATTCATCCACGCACACCAGACCGGCCGGGAAAGCGAGATCTACCTCAACGTGCGCAACAACGGCCTGATCACCAACCTGCCCGATGAGTGCTGTGTCGAAGTCCCCGCGCTCGTCAACGCCACCGGCGCACATCCGCAGCCCATCGGGGCCTTGCCCACGCAACTGGCCGCCCTGAACCGCACGTTCCTCAACGTTGTCGAATTGACCGTGCGTGCCGTCCTGGACGGCGATCGCCGGCACGTTTACCAGGCCGCGCTGCTGGACCCGAATGCGGGCAGTGTGCTGACCACCCGCCAGGCCGAGGCGCTGTGCGACGAACTACTCGACGCACACCGTGACCTGATCCCGGAAGCGCTCCGCCGATAAAGCAGGCGACTTTCTCGCAAGATTCACTCGCGAGGGTGATGCGGGCCTTTCCCGGACCCAGGACAGTGAGCGCTATGCGCCTGGTGGAAGCTCAGCCGCGGCCGTGCGACGCTCGTTGTCGGGGAGGTGCGGCGTGCTGATCAGTGCCCGTTCCTATGACGAGTACGTCGCGATGTTCGACCTCAGCGCGGACGACATGCGCGGCTCGGTGCTCGACTGCTCGGCGGGCGCCGCGGCTTTCGTGGCCCGCGTCAACGCGGACGGCGGATGTGCCGTGGCCGTCGACCCGATCTATGACCAGGGTGCCGACCGGCTCGCGGACCTCGCCCGCGGTGGTCTCGGCGACTGCCTCCGGATGACGCGGAGCAGCAGCGAGGCGTTCGTCTGGGACTGGTACGGCAGCCTCGAACGACGCGAGCGACTACGCCAGGACGCCGCCGAGACGTTCATCGCCGACGTGCGTGCGAACCGCGGCGGCTATGTCGCCGGGAGCCTGCCGAGCCTCCCGTTCGGGAACGCGAGCTTCGACCTCGTGGTGTGCTCGCATCTGATGTTCACGTGGGACGAGGTCTTCGGCCGTGACTGGCACCTCGACGCGGCCCGCGAACTCACGCGCGTCGCGCGCCACGAGGCGCGGGTGTTCCCGACATTCGGGCACACCGACCGGGGCCCCTACCCCGACCTGGACTGGCTCCGTGCCCGGCTCCGCGACGAGGGGATCACCTCACACGTCCGCACGGTGCCGTACGAGTTCCAGCGCGGCGCCAACACCATGCTCGTGCTCACGCCGGCTCTGCGAAGGTAACCGGACACTGGTGGGTTTCGCGGTACGCATACGGGCCGGGAGCGACGCTGGTACGACACCGCGGCGACCGCGAGCGCCCAGCCGTACGCGCCGAAGGCGAGTGAGGCGGCGCCCCCGAGCCCGATGAGTGTGTACCCGGCTGCGAGGGCGTAGATCGCACTGCCCGTGCCGTACAGGGCGAGGGTCGGAGCGACGATCCGGGCCGGCACCAGAGGCAGGAACCGCGGCACTCGTCTGCCCGCCAGCCACATGGCACCGCAACTGCCGCCCGAGTTCATCCGCCGTGACCCGCCCGACCACGACCGGCTCAGGTCCATGGTGATGAAACACTTCGGCCCGCCCGGTGCCCCCGGCCGGATCGCCGGCATGGAACCCCGGATACTCCAGATCATTACCGAGCTGATCGACGGCCTCGCCGGCCGGACCAGGATCGACGTCGTCGACGACTTCCCCTACCCGCTGCCGGTCACGGTGATCTGCGAACTGCTCGGGGTGCCCCGCGAGGACGAGCCCTTGTTCCACCAGTGGTCGCAGATCACGGTGGAGACCAATGATCCGACCACCGGCTCCATCGTGCAGCGGAACCGGCGCAGGTTCGAGACCATGGCTCAGCTCGGCCGTTACCTGGGCGTGCTCGCCGACGCCCATGCCCGCGACCCCGGAGACGACCTCCTCTCCGCCCTCGTCACCGAAGGCGAGATGGCCCGGGCCGACGTACTCAGCACCGCCGCACTGCTGCTCATCGCCGGCCACGAGACCACGGTCAACCTGATCGCGGGCGGCATGCTCACCCTCCTGCGCCACCCCCACGTGTTGGACCGGCTGGGTCGCGAGCCCGGTTACGCCGTCGACGTCGTCGAGGAACTGCTTCGCTACGAGCCGCCGATCCAGATGCCGGGTCCCCGCCGTACCGCGCTGACCGACATCGACATCGCCGGAACCACCATTCCCAAAGGCTCGGTCATCGTCCTGGTGCTGGCCTCCGGCAGCCGCGACACCGACCGCTTCGCCGAGCCCGACCGCTTCGACCCCGACCGCAAGGACAACCAGCACCTGGGGTTCGGCGGCGGCATCCACTACTGCTTCGGTGCTCCCCTCGCCCGGCTGGAGACCCGGATCGCGCTGAGTGAGCTCGCACGACGCCTGGCCGGGCCGCGACTCGTCACGGACCCGCCGCCGTACCGGCGCCAGCCGAACCTACGCGGTCCCCGGCACCTCCTCATCGAGCTCGACGGCGTCCGCGCTCAGCGCGTGTAGCCGAACTCGATGATGCGTTTGGCCGCCTCCGCGTATATGTGGGAGCCCTCAGGGGCCAGCGTGCCAAGGCCGTCGACATAGCGGTTGTACATGCTGAACGCCGCCGCCAAAAGTACGGTGTCGTGAATCTCCACGTCCGTGGCCCCCTCAGCGCGGGCCGCGGCGACCAGCTCGGTGGTGACCATGCGGCCGTCGTCGCGGACGACGGCGGCGATGCGTAGCAAGGCACGGAGCTTCGCGGAGACCGGTGCGGAGTCCAGGTCATCGAGCACCAGGTCGACCAGCGTCGGGTCCGTGTCGAGTTGCGCGGTAGCGGAGGCGGAATGCGATGAGTAGCAGAACC
>DASQPY010000340.1:0-14105 GCA_035643735.1 Actinoallomurus sp.
CAGGCGGTCGGCTGGCTACCGGTCGACGCCACCCGCTTCGACGTGCTGGCCTGTGCGGCTTACAAGTGGCTCATGGCGCCGCGCGGGGCGGCCTTCTGTTACGTCGGACCGGGCGTACGCGACCTGATCCGCCCGAGCGCCGCCGGATGGTACGCGGGAAAGGAGCATGCTTACTACGGCCCGCCACTACGGCTGGCCTCCTCGGCGAGGCGGTTCGACATCTCGCCCGCGTGGTTCTCCTACGTCGGCGCGGCCCCGTCGCTGGAGCTGCTGAACGAGATCGGGGTCGAGCGGATCCACGAGCACGACGTCGCCCTCGCCGACCGCTTCCTGGCGGGCCTCGGCCTGCCCTCCACCGGCAGCGCGATCGTCAGCGTGGACGTGCCGGACGCCGAGCGGAGACTGGAGGCCGCGGGTGTCCGCGCGGCCGTCCGCGACGGCCGCCTGCGAGCCTCCTTCCACCTTTACACGACCGAGGCCGACGTCGACACCGCCCTCAACGCCTTGACCGGCTCGGGGTGATGATCTTGCGCACCGTCGGTCGGCATGGGAAAGTTGCGACGTTTCCCAGCTCGCGTACACGGACGGCAGAGGACTGAAGCCAATGATCTCGGCGTCCCTCAGCGGCCGCCGCCGGCACTGAGCGGTCTGCTGCTTCCAGCGGCCCCGGTGTCACGCCTTCTCGTGGCGGCCCCACGACGCGGTGCCTGACGCACCGCCACCGTCTCCCCGGTGGGGAGACGGTCCCGGCGTACGGCCGGACCTGACAAGCGCGCACGGCGCGCTCCACCATGTCATTCACGTGAGGCCGATACCACCGTGGACACCAACGTCCAGAGCTTTGCCGTCGCCAACCTGCGCCGCCGCCCCGTGGCCGTCGAGGCCGGAGGCTTCGTCGCGGGGTTCGATCCCGGCACGACCAGCCCGTACATCAACTATGCGACACCCATGCCGGGCGCCGAGCCGACCCGCCGGGACGTCGCGGCACTGATCGCCGAGTTCCGTACGCGGGGTCTGCGGCCCCGGCTCGAGTTCGCGCCCGACGCCGCCCCCGGGGTGGAGCCCGCACTGCGCGCGGCGGGATTCACCGTCGAGGAGGTGCACGAGTACCTGGTCTGCACCCCGGCAACGCTGATGGTGCCTGCTTTCATGGGGGGCCCTCTCGTCGAGACCCCGGTCTCGGACCAGGACTACGCCGCGATCGACGCCGCCCTTTCCGAGGCGTTCACCGGGGAGTTCGCCTCCTCCCCGCACGGCGCGGCCCGGCTGCGCCGCACCCAGGAGAACGGCGGAGCGGTCCGGTTCGTCCGATCGCCCGACGGCGGCTGCGCCGGGGGAGCCTCCTGCTCCGCGCCGGCCGTGGGCACCTCGGAGTTGTCCGGCGTCGGCACCTGTCCCGCCTTCCGCGCGCGCGGCATCGCCACCGCGGTCACGGCCGCGCTGACCGAGTCCATGTTCGCCCTGGGGACGCGGTCGGTGTGGCTGGAATACTCCGGCGACGGATCCCGCCGCGTCTACGAACGCGTCGGCTACCACCCCCAAGGCACCCGCCTGTACATGTCACTCGAAGGATGAGCGCGGGCAGGGCGGCCCCAGGTCGCCCGCCCTGCGCGGGGTGGCCTGCGCTGGGTGGCCCGTGCTCCCGGCCCTTTCCAGGCCCGGGCCCGCCCCACCGACGCGAACCCCTATCTGACTCGGCCGGCGGGCGGCACCCGCGCACGGGTACCGCCAATTCCACCAATGTGGAGCAATATGCGCATTAATGGGAAGTGTCGTGATAGTGGAGCTAAGATCATTACTATGGCCAATGATGCGACGTATTCTCCCTACGTCCGGCACGGGATGCCGCATGCTTATTGTGCAGCGAAAATAACGTACTAATAATTGAAAATCCCGCTATTGACGGAGCGCCGCGACAGGGCTCCGGCGACATGGGGGTGGGTCGTGTCCGAGGTCACCGAATCACTACGTAGGCAGTGCTTCGCCTGGGTGCGAGGCCGGTTCGAGGGCGTGTACACCAACCGGCACGGCGCCATCATCGTGCCGTTCGAGAAGACGGTGGTCTTCGTCGAGGTGACGGACGCGTTCCCCGAGAAGGGGCGCGTGAACGTCCGTGCGCCGGTGCTCGTCGACCTCGGGCTCACCCCCGACGTGACCCGGCACGTCGCCGTGAACGGCGGCAACTTTCTCTTCGGCGCGCTGAGCTTCTTCGCGGAGGGCGATGTGGACGCGGCGACGCTCGAGTTCGACTACTCCCTGTTCGGCGAGACCGTGAACGAGACCGTCCTGGACGCGGCCGTCCGCCTCGTGGCGGGGAGCGCCACGAAGATCCAGAGCGAGTTGCGCCCCCGCTTCGGCGGAAGATCGATCCACGAGTAACACGACCGCGCGCCGTGGCACAGGCCGACCGTCCGGGCGACGGCGACGGCGGCCGGTACGGCCGCCGTCGCCTTAGGGCGTCGCTTCAGGAGACCCAGCTCCCTGGCGACCACGGTATTTCGCGATATAACTTGTCTTCGCCCCCGCGCCAACCTATATTCGTCTACGAATATACGGACCAGAGTGAAGGCGACGGCCATGGCAAGGCAGCGGAGGGTGACGAATCCGCTGGCGCTGTCCGTGCTGGCCACGCTCAGCGAAGGGCCGATGCACCCGTACGAGATCGCCCGGCTGCTCAGGCATCGCGGCAAGGACCAGTCGATCAAGATTCGGTACGGCTCGCTCTACACCGTCGTGCAGAGTCTGGAGGGTCAGGGCTTCGTCACGGCCGAGGGCACCGCGCGGGCTGGGCGCCGTCCCGAGCGGACCGTCTACCGGCTCACCGATGACGGACGCGAGGAGCTCGAGGACCGGCTCCGTGAGCTGGTCAGCGAACCCGCCAAGGAGTACCCCCTCTTCGAGGCGGCGCTGTCGCTCGTCGGCGTGCTCCCGCCCGACGAGGTGATCGGCCTGCTCACCGAGCGGCTGCGGCGGCTGGAGGTCGAGCTCGCCCGTACGCGGGCCGCCCTGCACGAGTGGACCGCCGAGCAGCTTCTGCCCAGGATCTTTCTGATCGAGTCGGAGTACGGCCTGGCCATGAAGCAGGCCGAGACCGACTGGGTGCGTGGTCTGATCCGCGAGCTGACCGACGGGACGCTCGAGGGCGTCGAATACTGGCGCGCCTGGCACGAAACCGGGAAGCTCCCCCAGGAGTGGTCCGAGCGCGACTGGGCCAGGGCCGACCGTGCGATACACGGCGAAAGCGAGGTCGACGAGACATAGAGAACACCCCGGCGTGGTGCACCCGTCCGCCACAGACCTGGAGCACCGCACCGGGGCAGCTACACCATCGGACCGATGCCGAGGTGCGGCGCGTCCCACCCTACTCGGGACGCCCTCCTCCGGTCGGTCCGGTGAACGACCACCGACAGGAGCTGGCACGACCATGCCCGAGAACGCGATCGAGGCACGCGGCCTCGTCAAGACCTACCCCCTACGAGGCGGATCGGAGGGCATCCGGGCCCTCGACGGACTCGATATCACCGTACGGCGCGGCATCGTCTTCGGGCTGCTCGGCCCGAACGGCGCCGGCAAGTCCACCGCGGTCAAGATCCTCACCACGCTGGCCCGGCCCGACCAGGGCACCGCCACCGTCGACGGCCTCGATGTGCTCGGCCGGCCCGACCGCGTACGGCGCGCGATCGGGGTCGTCGCGCAGCGGTCCGGCAGCGACCCGATGGCCACGGGCCGGGAGAACCTCATCCTCCAAGGACGGCTGTACGGCCTGGGCGGCAAGGCCAGGAGCCGCGCCGACGAGCTGCTCGCCCGTTTCGACCTGACCGCCGCCGCCGGGCGTCTGGTCAAGACCTACTCCGGCGGCATGCAGCGCAGGCTCGACGTCGCGCTCGGGCTGATGCACCGGCCGCGGGTGCTGTTCCTCGACGAGCCGACGACCGGCCTGGACCCGGAGGCGCGCGCGGCGATGTGGCAGGAGATCTCGCGGCTCGCCGGGGACGAGGGGCTGACCGTACTCCTGACCACCCACTATCTGGAGGAGGCGGACCGGCTCGCGGGCGACCTCGCCATCGTCGATTACGGGCGCGTCGTCGCCGAGGGCACGCCGGACGGGCTCAAGGGCGAGATGCGCGGTGACGCCGTGCACCTGGAGCTGACCGAGGAGGCCGACCCCGAGGCGGCCCGCGGAGTGGTGGCCGGGCTGGACGGCGTACGGGAGGTGCTGGTCGCCGGACGGAACGTCAGTGCGCGCAGCGACGACGGCGCCGCGGCGGTACCCGGCATCCTGGCCGCGCTCCAGAACGCCGGAACGCCGGCCGCGTCCGTGACCGTCGCACGGCCGTCGCTCGACGACGTCTACCTGCGGCACACCGGACGCCGCTACAGCGAGGCGGAGGCCGAGGCGCCGGCCACCCAGGACGCGACGGATCTCGAAGGAGCGAACCGCTGATGGCCTCCGTGAACACCACGCTCAACCACACCTGGCATCTGACCGGCCGGCGGCTGCACGCCGTCCTGCGCCAGCCCGCGTTCGTCGGGATCAGCCTGATCCAGCCCGCGATCTGGCTGTTCCTGTTCGGGCAGCTGTTCCGCCGCGTCACCGACATCCCCGGGTTCGGTGGCAGCGGTTCCTACCTGGACTACCTGATTCCCGGCATCGTGGCGATGAACGCCATGTCCGCGAACATGTGGGCCGGGATGGGGTCGATGGAGGAGATCGAGCGGGGCACCCTCAACCGGTTCCTGGTCTCGCCGGCGAGCCGCGTGGCGCTGATGAACGCCAACGTCGTCGAGCTCGCCGTCACCACCACCGTCCAGACGGTGATCATCCTGCTGCTGGGGTGGCTCGGCGGTGCCCACTATCCGGGCGGGATCGCCGGGCCGGTCGTGGTCGTCCTCGCCTCCATCCTGCTCGGCACCGTGTTCGGCACGCTGTCGAACGCCTGCGGCATGCTCGTACGGCAGCGCGAGGCGATCATCGGGATCAACGTCTTCTTCATGCTGCCGCTGACGTTCCTGTCCTCGGCGTTCATGGCGCCCGCGCTGATGCCGGGCTGGATGCGGCACATCGCGGCGTGCAACCCGCTCAACTGGGCGGTGCAGGCGGGCCGCTCGGCGCTGAACGCCGACCCCGACTGGGGGGCCATCGCGATCCGCTGCGGAGGGCTGCTCGCGCTCGCCGTGGTGTGCGTGGCGGTGTCGGTCGCGACATTCCGCTCCTACCAGAAGAGCGTGTGAGGCTACGCTCCAGGTGTGGATGACATGAAATGCGAGCCGCGGAGAGAGGCGCCCGCCCATGGCCGGGCGGGCGCCTCTCAGTGGGATTCCGCGCGGTCGCGGCATAGTGGCCCCTTACCAGGACGAAGGGGCCACCGTTATCGGACTCCTCAAAGACGCTTGAGGAGTCCGTGACGGAGTCTAGACGTAAGCAAATACTTCTTAAATGACTTCCCTTGAAGAATGCCGCAGCGCCCATTGATTTGGGGTGAATAACGCCAATAAATCTGATTAACGGGTTGGCCGTTATTGCCAGAGCTACAGGTTTTTGACGCGCCTCGCGGTACGCCCCAGGTGCTGGCGCATGATCTCGGTGGCCTTGGTCGCGTCGTGATCCTGGATCGCGTGCACGAGCTCGCGGTGCTCGTTGGCGCCGACCGGGCCCATCTCGGGGGCGGTCTGCTGGGCGCGGCCGAGAGACATCAGCAGCGGGCCGCGGATGGAATGGCTGAGCATCTGGACCGCGGAGTTGTGCGCGCACTCGGCCAGCCGCTCGTGGAACTCCGCCGACAGGTTGATCGAGTAGTCGCCGGTTGCGAGCGCGTCGTCCTGCCGGTCGCAGATGTCCTGGAGGTCGGCGATGTCGTCCTCGTCGGCGCGTTCGCAGATCAACGGGACCATCCCGACCTCGAGGATCAGCCGCGCCTCGGTGGCCTCGGCGGCGCTCACCGCCGACAGGGTGAGCAGGTCGGCGATGCCCTCGCCCACCCGCTCCTTCGACGGCTTGGTGACGAAGGCCCCGCCACGGGCACCGACCCGGATCTCCAGAAGCCCGTTGGTCTCCAGGACGCGCAGCGCCTCGCGGACGGTCACGCGGCTCACGCCGAAGCGCTCGCACAGCTCGCGCTCGGGGGGAAGGCGGTCGCCAGGGTTGAGCTGCTGCTGCCGGATCAGCAGCCGGACCTGGTCGACGATCAGCTCGGAAATGCGGCGGTCGTTGACCGGATTGAACAGGCCGGAACCGACGTCCGCCGCCGTCCCGGAGGCCCGGCCGTCCTGCTTCCCTTGCGGCGGCATGGGTGATTCCCTTCAGCGGCCTTCGTGGTCTTGACCAGCCTACCGTGGGCGCTTATGGTCATACCAATAGACCTTGTCAAATCTCCACCGGGTTGCACTCAGGACAGGCCCGTGGTTGCAGCCGCATGGCCGGCGGGCGTACGGGCCGGGCGGCGATCCACGTGAGCGTCCTTCACGGCGAATGAACGGAGCCACCCGATGACCGACCCGCGTACTTCGGACCCGCGGACGACCGTCGCCCAGGCCTGCCGCATCCTCGCCACGGAGGGGCTCGTCGAGGGTGTGCTGGGGCACGTCAGCGTGCGGACCGGCGACGACCGGATGCTCATCCGCTGCCGTGGCGGCGACGAGCACGGGCTGATGTTCACGATCGATGACGACGTACGGGAGACCGACCTCGGCGGCACGATCGTCGGCGACACCGAGGGCTACAAGGTGCCCAACGAGCTGCCGATCCATGGCGAGCTGCTGCGCGCCCGGCCCGAGGTGAACGCCGTCGTGCACGCCCATCCGCCGGCGGTGCTCCTGTGCGGCGTGGCCGGGCTCGACCTGCGGCCGTTGTTCGGCTCGTACAACATCCCAGCGATGCGGATGGCCCTGGAGGGGATCCCGGTCTACCCACGGTCGGTGCTCATCCGGCGGCCCGACCTCGCGCACGAGATGATCGCCGCGATGGGCGACCGGCCGGTCTGCGTGCTGAAGGGCCACGGCATCACGGTGACCGGCGCGAGCGTCGAGGAGGCCGTCGTCCGCGCGCTCAATCTGAACGCGCTGGCCACCGTCACGCTGGAGCTGGCGCGGCTCGGCGCCAAGCCGGAGCCCGTCCCCGCCGAGGACGTCGCGGAGCTGCCCGACCTCGGATCGGCGTTCAACGATCTGGCGGTGTGGCGTTATCTTCTCGCGAAGGCACGTTCCCAGGGGATGTGAGGGGCCGGCGGACCATCATCGCGGCGGCGCCCGCGACCGCGGTCAGCCCCGCGATGACGAACCCGCTGCGCGCTCCCCACGCCTGGCAGGCCCAGCCGACGATCGGGCCGCCGATCGGCGTGCTGCCGAGGAAGACGATGTTGTACAGCGCCATCACGCGCCCGCGCATGGCCGGCTCGCTGCTGATGATCATGAGCGTGCGGCCGACCGTGTTGAAGATGATGTTGGTGATCCCGACCCCGACGATCAGAGCGAGGGCGAGGGCGAACGACGGCATCACGACGACCAGCGTGTTCACGGCGCCGAACGCCAGGCAGGTGAGCAGCAGGCCGCGCAGCGACGAGCGGCTGCGCGTCGCGCTGCCCAGCGCCCCGATCACCGCGCCCAGCCCGAGCGCCGAGGTCAGGTAGCCGTAGCTCTGCGCCCCGCCGTGGTAGGTGTTCTGCGCGAGCAGTGGCAGCACGACGCGGAAGTTCTGCCCGAACACGCCGACGATCGCGACGAGGATGAGGCTCGCGCGCAGCTCGCGGTGGGTCCACAGGTAGGTGAAGCCCTCGCGGACCTGGCGGGGGGCGCGGGCGGTCGGCGGCACGCTCAGCAGGGCGCCGACGTTCATCGAGCCCAGCGCCACGATCATCGCCACGAACGACAGCGCGTTGAGCGCGAACGCCGACGCGACGCCCAGCCGGGCGATGACGATGCCGGCGAGTGCCGGCCCGATCAGCCGCCCGCCGTTGTGCACCGTGCTGTAGAGCGACTGGGCGTTGATCACCTTGTCGGTGCCGACCATCTCGGCGACGAAGGTCTGCCGCGCCGGGCTGTCGAAGACCGTGACGACCCCGAGCCCGAGCGTCAGGGCGTACACCATCCAGAGCGTCACCACGCCGGTCGCGCACACCAGGGCGAGCACGACGGCCAGCAGGGCGGACAGGAGTTGGGTGAGGAGCAGCAGCCGCCGCCGGTCGACGCGGTCGATCACCGCGCCGCCCCACGCCCCGAGTACAAGGACGGGCGCGAACTGCAGAGCGCTGGAGACGCCGAGCGCGACGCCGCTGTGCGTCAGCTGGAGGACGAGCCAGTCTTGGGCGACGCGCTGCATCCAGGTGCCGCTGACCGACACGGCGCTGCCGAGGAAGTACACCCGGTAGTTGCGATCGGAGAGGGAACTGAACGTGCGTCTTCGCCACTCACCGACCAGTGCCACGACACCTCCGGCATGGTTTTTATCAGACCGATGTAGTTGATATCGGGCACCAGGACCTGCAGAGTCCTGTTTCGTCGACGTTTCTTCCTGTTAACTCTTGCTAATGGTATGACCTTCAAACCATAATAGCCGGACCGATCAGCTCGGTCGAAGGGAGTGAACATGCGGAAGGACGACCGGCCCGGGGTTCTCCAGCCCGTGCGGCGGACCACGATCTGAGCCCGAGGTGACCACAGCCGGGCCACGGAAGGCCCGGCTCAGCCATATATCCGGCGACGCGAGACCGGTTCACCGGGCGTGCGTCGGCCGGCCGATTTGACGAACCCATATCTCCTGCCGGATCCCGGCCGACCAGCGAGGTCGTCTTCGATCGCGTGGCCGCCGATCCGACCCACCATTCAGGAGTTCCCATGTTCAACCGAGGGATACTCGCCTCCACGGTGGTCATGACGGCCGCGTCGCTCGCTCTGGCGGGATGCGGCTCCTCACCCACCGGCGGCTCGGGTTCGGGGGGAAAGACCGACGGGGCCTACGCCAAGTACGCCTCCCTGACCGGGCCCGGGCGGACGGACAAGCTGCTCGCGGACGCCCGTAAGGAGGGCGCGCTCGACATCTACACGTCCAACACCGACATCGATGACCTGGTCAAGGCCTTCGAGAGGGCCTACAGCGGCGTCAAGGTCAACGTCTACCGTGCCAACTCCGAGACCGTGCTGCAGCGCGAGTCGCAGGAGGCGAGCGCGAACAAGACCGCGAACGACATCGTCGACACCAACGACTTCGAGCTCGACTCGATGGCCGGCGCGCACATCCTCGCGCCGTACACCGGGCCGGCCAAGGCCGGGCTCCGCTCCACCGCGGTGTTCCCGGACTGGACGGCGGAGCGCTTCAACGCCTTCGTCGTCGGCTGGAACACCAAGGTCGTGCCCAAGGGCCAGGAGCCGAAGAGTCTTCAGGACCTGACCGATCCCAAGTGGAAGGGCAAGCTCGCCCTGGAGGTCAGTGACTGGGACTGGTACCTGTCCTGGCACACCTATCTCACCGACAAGAAGGGCATGACCGACGCGCAGGTCACGGCGCTGTTCAAGGGCCTGGCCGCCAACGCGAAGGTGGAGAAGGGCCACACGGTCATGGGTGAGCTGCTGTCCTCGGGGCAGTTCGGGGTCGCCCTGTCGATCTACAGCCACACCGTCGACAAGGCCGCGGACAAGGGCGCACCCGTCGCCTGGAGGCCGCCCGTACAGCCGGTGATCCTGCGGCCCAACGGCGTCGGCCTCATGGCCAAGGCCCGGCATCCCGCAGCCGCGCTGCTGTGGATGGACTGGGTGCTGACCTCCGGCCAGAAGATCATCGCTGATTCCAAGCGCATCCCCGCGGCTAAGAGCGTGCCCGGGTTCACCGACCCGGTCCCGGCCGGCACGGAGACCTACGACGTGCCACTCGAGAAGCTGCGGACCGAGAGCAAGAAGTGGGAGACCGCCTACGACGAGTTCGTGCGCGGCGCGAAAGGCTCAGGGAACTGACATGAGAACCCGAATTTCCCGGCGAAACCCCCGGACGATGAGATCCACCCGGCCTCTCGCGGTCGCGATGGCCGTGGCGCTCGTCCTCGCCGGCTGTGGCAGTTCGGTCACCTCCGGTACGGGCGGTGGCGACGACTCGCGCGCCAAGGCCGACCAGAAGGTCTATGACCGGCTCGGCGCCCTCTCCGGGGCGGACCGGCGAGCCCAGATGGTGAAGGAGGCCAAGAAGGAGGGACAGCTCACCCTCTACACCTCCTTCACCGACGACGTCGCGACTGATGTCGTGGCGGCGTTCACCAAACAGTTCGGCATCAAGGTCAACCTGTTCCGCGGCAACTCCGAGACGGTGCTGCAACGCGTGCTGCAGGAGACCGGCGCGGGCAAGACCGGCAACGACGTCGTCGAGACCAACTTCGCCGAGATGGCGACGATGGCCCAGAAGGGGCTCATGACGCCGTTCAAGGGCGCAGTGCTCGACAACGTCCAGCAGACCGGCAAGTTCGACGACTGGACCGCCAGCCGCTTCAACATCATGCTGCCCGCCTGGAACACCAAGCTGATCAAGTCGGGCCAGGAGCCGAAGAGCTGGGAGGACCTCGCCAGCCCGCGGTTCAAGGGCAAGCTGACGATGGAGCTCAGCGACGACGACCTGTTCGAGAACGTCACGCAGTACTGGCTCAAGCACGGCAAGTCCCAGGCGCAGATCGACACGCTGTGGAAGCAGATCGCCGGCAACGCCAAGGTGGTCAAGGGCCACACCGTCATGGGCCAGCTGCTGTCGGCCGGCCAGACCAGCGTCGACGTGATGAACTACTCCTACCTCGTGCAGCAGGACATCAACAGGGGCGCGCCGGTCGCCTACCGCGGGGCGGACAAGATCGCGCACACGCCCGGGTTCGCGCGGCCCAACGGCGTCGGCATGATGAAGGACGCCAAGCACCCGGCCGCCGCGATCCTGTTCTACGACTGGCTCCTGTCCGACGGACAGAAGGTGCTCGTGAAGGACGGCCTGACGCCTTCGACGAAGGTGCCCGGCGACCACTCCCTCGACGGCGTCACCATCGAGCCGTACGACGTCAAGGGCCTGGTCGCGAACGAGAAGAGCTGGGGCCAGAAGTACGATGCTCTGCTCCGCGGCGTCCAGCAGGTCAAGGGGGGCGGCAGCTGATGCGACCCGAAGGTGAAGCCGCCCGACCCGTCACGCCGAGGTGAACCCATGACGAGCATCACCGGCAGGGACCCCGTACCCTCCGCCTTCTCCGCCGCGCGGCTCGCGCGCGACGTGAGGCGCCTGATGTCGGGCCGTACGCTGATCGTCGCGGGATGTGTACTCCTCGTGGGGTTCCTCGCGATCGTGCCGCTGTTCTACCTGATCCGCGACACGTTCACCGGGCCGGCCGGCTTCACCCTCGGGGCGTTCAGCCGGGCGTACGGCGGCCACTCACAGGCCGGGACCATGCTCGGCAACTCCCTGGCCTTCGCGGTGGGCGCGGCGCTGCTGGCCCTGGCCATCGGCACCGTGCTCGCCTACATCCAGGTCCGTACGGACACCCCGTTCAAGGGCCTGTTCTTCGCGGCGTCGATGGTCCCGCTGATCATCCCGGCGATCCTTTACGCCGCCGCGTGGATCTTCCTGGCCGACCCGGACATCGGCCTGCTCAACGCCGGGCTCAAGCCGATCTTCGGGCACGGCGTGCTGAACGTCTTCAGCCTCTGGGGGATGATGTGGGTCCAGGGCCTGCATCTCGCGCCGATCGCGTTCCTGTTGATGGTGGCGGCGTTCCGGGCGATGGACCCCTCGCTGGAGGAGTCGGGCCTGATGAGCGGGGCGTCGCGGGCCACCGTGCTGCGCCGCATCACGATGCCGCTGATGCGCCCGGCCCTCGTCTCCGCGGTGCTGCTGATGTTCGTGCAGTCGCTGGAGAGCTTCGAGGTGCCGGGCCTGCTGGGCCTGCAGAACGGCACGTACGTCTTCACCAGCCGGATCTACTTCGTCCTGCGCAGTTTCCCGATCGACTACGGAGCGGCCGGGGCGTACGCGGTCGGGTTGCTGGTCATCGCGGCCGTCGGCGTGCTGGTCTCCGGCTGGCTGTCCCGCGACACCAAGGGCTTCCAGACGATCAGCGGCAAGGGCTTCCGGCCCAGGCCGATCGAGCTGGGCCGGGCCCGGCCGTGGGTCGGCGCCATGGTGATCGCCTACTTCATCGTCACCGTGGTGCTGCCGATCGGCGTGCTGATCTACACGTCGCTGCTCGGCTACTACACGGCGCCGTCGAAGGCGGCGATCAAGTCGATGTCGCTGGCGAACTACCGTGAGGCGCTGCACCTGCCCCTCGCGGGGACGGCGCTGAAGAACTCCCTCATCCTCGGCCTGGCCTCGGCGACCGTCGTCATGTTCATCACCGCGGTGGCGTCCTGGGTGATCGTACGGACCAAGGCTCCCGGACGCCGGCTGCTCGATCTGCTGGCGTTCTCACCGATTGTGATCCCGGGCCTCGTGCTCGGCCTCGCGCTGTCCTTCGTGTACCTGCGATCGCCGCTGCCGATCTACGGGACGCTCTGGATCCTGCTGCTGTCCTACAGCACCCGATATCTGCCGTACGGGATGCGGTACGCCACCTCGGCGATGACCCAGCTCTCCGGCGAGCTGGAGGAGTCGGCGCAGGTGTGCGGCGCGTCGTGGTGGCAGACGTTCCGGCGGGTGCTGCTGCCGCTGACCAGCAGCGGCATCCTGGCGGGCTGGATCTACATCCTGGTCGTGTCGTTCCGGGAGCTGTCGAGCACGATCCTGCTCTACAGCCCCGGCAAGGAAGTCCTGTCCGTACTCATCTGGGAGCAGTTCGAGGACGGGAAGTTCACCCTGCTCGCGGCCATCGGCGTGCTCATGGTCGCGATCCTCGTGGTGCTCGTGCTAGCCGCCTATCGAATCGGTGCCGGTGTGGGGTTGAAGACCGATGACTGAAATTACGGAGATCAACGACAGCGCGGACGTCGCGGAGGACGCGGCGATGCTGACCGTCGACGAGCTCGTCAAGACGTTCAGCGGCGAGAAGAAGCGCCGGCGGCGGCGCTCGTCCGGCGCCGGCCCGGCTCCGGAGGACACCCGGGTGCGGGCGCTCGACGGCGTGTCGTTCGACGTACGGCCCGGCGAGCTGTTCACGCTGCTCGGCCCGTCCGGCTGCGGGAAGACGACGACGCTGCGGTCCATCGCCGGCCTCGAACGGCCGGACGGCGGGAGCATCAGCGTCGACGGCAAGCCGCTGTTCGACGCGGCACACGGCGTCGCCGTACCCGCCAACGCGCGGCAGCTCGGCATGGTGTTCCAGTCGTACGCGATCTGGCCGCACATGACGGTGTTCAAGAACGTCGCGTTCCCGCTGGAGGTGCTGCCGCGCCGCAGCCGCCCGAACCGGGCCGCGATGGACGAGCGCGTACGCCGGGTGCTGGACGCGGTCGAGCTGGGCGACTTCGCCGACCGCGCGGCGACCAAGCTGTCCGGCGGGCAGCAGCAGCGCCTCGCCCTGGCCCGCGCGCTGGTCATCGAGCCCCGGCTGATGCTGCTGGACGAGCCGCTGTCCAACCTGGACGCCAAGCTGCGCGAGTCGATGCGCTTCGAGCTGAAGCGGATGCAGCGCGACCTGGGCCTGACGGCGATCTACGTGACCCACGACCAGGCCGAGGCCCTGGCGCTGTCGAGCCGCATCGCGGTGATGAACGCGGGCCGGATCGTCCAGATCGGCAAGCCCCGCGAGGTGTACGAGCACCCGAACTGCCAGTTCGTCGCGGACTTCATCGGCGTGACCAACTTCCTGACGGGCGCCGTCGCCGCGCACACGGACGGCCGCTACCGGGTGCGAACGAGCGACGGAGACCTGTGGGTGACCTCGGATCTGGACCTGGCCATCGGCGGAGAGGTGACGCTGTCGGTCCGCCCGGAGTGCGTGATGCTGTCGGAGGGACCGCCGGCGGGCAACCCGGTGAACGACTGGCACGGCCGCATCGTGAACCGCGCGTTCCTCGGCGACTCGGTCGACCACGTCGTGGGTATCGGCAAGATCGAGCTGCGCAACCGCTCCAACCCGGTCCAGTCCATCGCGCCGGGCACGGACGTCCACCTCACCATCGACCCGGACAAGATCGCACTGGTTCCGGCAGCAGGCTGA
>DASQPY010000341.1:0-2449 GCA_035643735.1 Actinoallomurus sp.
GTCGTGTACCGGTGACCGCGGGGCCGCCGGCCGGCGCCGCACCGCCCCGCGCGCGACCCGCTATTCGGGGAGGACGCCGAGCTGCCGCAGCTGCGCGAACGTGTCGACCACGCCCCAGATCTCGGCGATCCGGCCGCCGGCGAAGCGGAAGATGAAGATCTCGTTGTACGTGATGGATCTGCCGGTCGGGGGGACGCCCATGTACTCGCCCTGGTGGGTTCCGGTGACCGTCTGCCTGCAGACGACTTTGTCGCCCTCGGCGATCATGTCCTCGACCGCGACGTGAAGGTCGGGAAACGCGCGAAGGAGGGTCGCCCACACCTGCTTGAGTGCCTCCGCCCCCGTAGCGTCGATCGGCAATGGCGTACGGATCAGCACGTCCGGCTCGACGACCTCGTCAACGGTCTTTGCGATGATCTTTGCATCGCGGCTGTTCATGGCGTCATGGAGGCGACCGAACGTCGCCTTGTTGTTCGTCACCTCGGCTGATGACACGTGGTTTCTCCTCGGTCGGGTCACTTCTGGAGGACGGCCTGGATCTCTAGGCTGATCGACACCTTGTCGCCGACCACGACGCCACCGTCGTCCATCGGGACGGTGATGTCGATGCCGAAGTCGCGCCGGTTGATCCGCGTGGTCGCGGAGAAGCCGGCCCGCTGCCCGCCGAACGGGTCCGGGCCGAACCCGTTCACCTCGACGGCCAGCGGCACCTGCCGGGTGACGCCGTGCAACGTCAGCTCACCGTCGATGACCCAGCCGTCGTCGGTCCGGCGAATGCCGGTGGAGCGGTAGCTCATCGTCGGGTACTTCTCGACCTCGAGGTAGTCGGCGGAGCGGAGGTGCTCGTCACGTGATTCGTCGCCGGTGGCGAGGGACGCGAGGTCGATCGTCGCGGCGACCGATGAGTCCCGTGGGTCCTCGCCCGTGACGATCGTGACGTCGTAGCCGGTGAACCGGCCACGCACCTTGCTGACCATGAGGTGGCGGACGGAGAAGGCGATCTCCGAATGCACCGGGTCGGCCTTCCAGGTGCCGACGAGGTAGTCCGGGATCGCGACGGTCGCAGGGGCGACGTTCGTCGTTCGCTCCATGGATGTGGTGCCGTGGTTGTCGCTCATACCCAGGTGACGAACGGGCGGTCACCGGGGGGACAGCCCGGGTCAGAGATGTTCGAGCCGCCGGGCCAGGAACCGCCGCTCGGGGGTCGAGGTGGCCAGCTCGAGCGCCCGGCGGTACGCGGCCCGGGCCTCCCCGTCACGGCCGAGACGCCGCAACAGCTCGCCGCGGGTCGAGTGGAAGTAGAGGTAGCCGTCCAGGTCGAGGCGGTCGACGGCGCGCAACGCGGCGGCGGGCTCGCCGGCCTGGGCGAGCGCCACGGCGCGGTTGAGCTCGACCACCGGGGAACCGGTGAGTTCGACCAGGCGCCGGTACGTCTCGGCGACCTGCGGCCAGTCGATCCGCTCCCGCGTCTGCAGCGACGCGATCACGGCCTGGACGACGTAGGCGCCGCGCCCGCCCAGCGCGATCGCCCGGTCGAGCACCGCCCGTCCCGCCGCGATCTGGGGCATGTCCCACAGCGACCGGTCCTGATCCTCGAGAAGCACGAGATCCTCGCCGGAGAAACGGGCCCGCCGCCGCGCGTGGTGGATCATCATCAGCGCCAGCAGCCCGTGTGCCTCCGGCTCGTGCGGCATCAGCGCGGCGAGGACCCGCCCGAGGCGGATGGCTTCGGCGCCGAGGTCGACCCGGCCGCGGTAGCCCTCGTTGTAGATCAGGTAGATCACGGCGAGCACCGCGTCGAGGCGGTCGGGCAGCAGACGCGCGCCGGGAACCGCGAACGGGATCCCGGTCGCCTTGATCTTGGCCTTGGCGCGCGACAGGCGCCGCTTCATGGTCTCCTCGGAGACGAGGAACGCCCGGGCGATATCGGCGGTCTCCAGACCACCGAGGGCCCGCAGCGTGAGCGCCACCTGCCCCTCCAGCGGCAGCGCCGGGTGGCAGCAGGTGAAGATCAGCTCCAGCCGTTCGTCCTTGATCACGGTGTCGTCGAACTCGTCCATGACGGCCTCGGGTGCCGGTAGCAGGTGGATCTTCTCGGCCAGGGTGCGCTCCCGGCGAATCCGGTCGATCGCCCGGTTGCGGGCCGTCGTCACCAGCCACGCGCCCGGGTTGGCCGGCACGCCCGACACAGGCCAGCGCTCCGCCGCGATCGCGAACGCCTCCTGCGCCGCTTCCTCGGCCGACTCGAAGTCACGGAGGAATCCGACGAGCGAGGCCAGCACCCGGCCCCACTCATCCCGGAAGACCTCCTCCAGCACCGTCAGCGCCGCACCACCGGCCTGACCTCCACCGCGCCGCCGAGCCGGGCGGCCGGGATGCGCGCCGCCAACTCGAGGCCTCGTCCAGGTCGGCCGCCTCGACCAGGCAGAAGCCGCCGAGCACCTCCTTG
>DASQPY010000342.1:0-2891 GCA_035643735.1 Actinoallomurus sp.
TACCTGGTCGGCGCCGCGCTGATCGCGTCCGGGCTGTTCCACCTCGCCGTCTTCGCGGTCGACGGCGGTCCGTGGGAGGGCCCGGTGTCGTGGCGCAAGCCGACCACGTTCGGCCTGTCCTTCGGGTTGACCCTGATCACGATCGCCTGGGTCGCGTCGTTCCTGCACCTCGGCGGCCGGTTCCGCACGGTGCTGCTCTCGGTCTTCGCAGTGGCCTGCGTCGCCGAGACCGGGATGATCACGGTTCAGGCGTGGCGGCACGTCCCGTCGCACTTCAACATGGAGACGCCGCTCAACACGGTGATCTCGATGTCCCTGGCCGTGGGCGGCGGGGTGCTGATCGCGGTGCTGGTCACGCTGACCATCCGGGCGTTCGGGGCGAACCCGGGAGTCCCGGAGAGCACCCGGCTGGCCCTCCGGGCGGGCTTCGTCACGCTGCTGGTGGCACTGGCGAGCGGCGCGATCATGATCGCGCGGGGTGTCGTCCTGGTCCGCACGGGCCACCAGCAGACGGCCTACTCCGCCGGCGGCTTCCTCAAACCCGTCCACGGGGTGACCATGCACGGCATTCTGGTCCTGCCCGGCCTCGCGTGGCTGCTGACGTTCACCGACACCACCGAGTTCCGTCGTACCCGTGTGATCGGCTGGACGACCACGGCGTACGCCGTGGCGGTCGTCGCCGTGATCATCTATTCGCTGACCCGCGCGTTCGCGGGTTGAGGAGGTTCGGATGTCCTACCCCGAGGCCCGCTATGACGGACAGACGGGCGAGATCAGCGCGCTGTACCGGCCGGCCGACAGCGAGCCCGAGCTTACGATGCGCTCGGGCGGATCGGCCGGCTACCTGGCCACGGGGGCGTCCACGAACGGCCAGTTCGGCCTGTACCGCTGGAACATGGCGGCCTCGCCGAGCGGCCCGAAGGCGCACTTCCACAAGACGATCTCCGAGTCGTTCTTCGTCCTGTCGGGGACGGTACGGCTGTTCAACGGGGAGCGGTGGGTCGACGCGAAGTCGGGCGACTTCCTTTACGTGCCGGAGGGCGGCATCCACGCGTTCCGCAACGAGTCCGGCGAGCCCGCGTCGATGCTGATCCTCTTCGCCCCCGGTGCCCCACGCGAGCCGTACTTCGAGACCCTCGCCGAGGTCGGCCTCACGGGGCGCACGCTCACTCCGGAGGAATGGGACGAGTTCTATCTCCGCCACGACACCTACTGGACCTGATCGTCCGAGGCGAGCGGCCGATCACCGGCCGCGCGAACCGCGATTCGCGCCTCCGGGCCGCAGGCTCCGGTTTGCCAATGGGCGCGGATAAGCAATCATGGTGACCCGTGGCACGCATACCGGGATCCGGCCTGGCAAAGGGCCTCGCGGTCACGCTGCGCACGATGACACGCCGGTCCATCACGCGGCAGTACCCCGAGGTTCAGCCCGACCTGCCACCGCGCAGTCGCGGGGTCATCGCGCTGTTCGAGGAGAACTGCACCGTCTGCATGCTGTGCGCACGTGAGTGCCCGGACTGGTGCATCTACATCGACTCGCACAAGGAGACGCTGCCGGCGCCCGAGGGCGGACGGCCGCGGGCCCGCAACGTGCTCGACCGCTTCGCGATCGACTTCGCGCTCTGCATGTACTGCGGTATCTGCATCGAGGCGTGCCCGTTCGACGCACTGTTCTGGACGCCGGAGTTCGAGTACGCCGAGTACGACATCGCCGAGCTGACCCACGAACGCGACCGGCTGCGCGAGTGGATGTGGACGGTGCCTCCGCCGCCGGCCCACGACCCCGCCGCCGAGGCGCCCAAAGAGCTGCCCAAGGCCAGTGAAGGCGAGCTGAAGGCCAGGTGACCGCCGCCGACATCGTCATCGCGGCGCTCGGTGTGGTCGCCGTGGGCTCGGGCGTCATGGTCGTCACCACCCGGCAGCTGGTGCACGCGGCCCTCTGGCTGGTCGTCTCCTTCGGCGCCCTGGCCGCCTCGTACGTCGTGCTGGCCGCGGAGTTCGTCGCCTGGGTGCAGGTGCTGATCTACGTCGGGGCCATCGTGGTGCTCCTGCTCTTCGGGATCATGCTGACCCGCGCGCCGATCGGGCGCTCGGAGGACCTGGACTCGGGCAACCGGATCGTCGCCCTGGTCGTCGCCGTGGCCACCGCCGCGGTGCTCGTGACCACCCTCGTACGCGGCTTCCGCGATGCGTACTTCCCGCTCAAGGCACGGGTCGGCAGCGGCTCGTCCGCCACGGTCGGCGCGAGCCTGTTCCGCTACTGGGTGCTGCCGTTCGAGGCGCTGTCGGTGCTGCTGCTGGCCGCGCTGATCGGCGCGATCGTGCTCTCGCGTTCCGACATCGGGCCGGAGAGGCCCGTCGAGGACGCCGACGACCTGAAGCCGCCCAAGCGGCCGCGGCCCCGGCCCGGCGTGGCGCTGGCCCGCCTCCGTCCCCGCAACGCGGACGACGAGGACACCATCGTGCTGTCGCGGATCGATGAGGAGGCCTGATGCACCTCGTCTATCCGGTGGTCATCTCGGCGCTGCTGTTCTCCGTGGGCGTGTACGGCGTACTCGCGCGGCGCAACGCGATCCTCGTCCTCATGTCCGTCGAGCTGATGCTCAACGCGGTCAACCTGAACCTCGTCGTGTTCGACATGCGGTGGGCCGACCGGCTGCACGGCGGGCAGGTTCTCACACTGTTCGTCATCGTGCTGGCCGCGGCCGAGGTCGGGCTCGGCCTGGCCCTCGTGCTCCTGATCTACCGCAACCGCCAGACGGTCGACGTCGACCGGCTTCGCACGCTCCGTGAGCGCGAAGCCGAAGAAGGAGTGCGCCAGTGATCGTCCTGGCGGCCGTCGCGGTCCTGCTGCCGTTCGCCGCCGCGTTCATCGGCATGATCTTCGGGCC
>DASQPY010000343.1:0-4949 GCA_035643735.1 Actinoallomurus sp.
CTCATGTTCGACCAGCAGCCGCTGGTCGCCGGCGACCGGGGAGAAGGCGATCGCGCCCAGGCCCTTGCCCGGTCCGTCCCACATGTCGGCCACGGTGGAACCGTCCGGGCGTACGACGCGGAGCGCCATGTGCCGGCTGTCACCATGCTCGCTGTGGTTGATCGCCACCAGCGACTCGTCCTCGGACAGGTCGATGATGTAGGCGTCCTCGTCGTGGGAGTACAGCACGCGCGGGTCGGCGTCCGGGGCGCACCAGTGGACGGCCGAGCCGCTCTCGGTGGTGCGGCCGATCACGGCGAGGCCGCTGGAGCCCACCGCCAAGCCGGACGGGTAGGAGGCATCCAGGGCGGGAGCGGCGTCGGCGCCCCCGCCGAAGGGCTCGCGCCGCCACACGCCGAACTCATCGCCGTCGGTGTCGGCGAACCACCAGATCCACTCACCGGTCGGGTCGACACCGGCCATCCAGGTGCCGTTCGGCCGGTCGGTGACCTGGCGCCTGGCGCCGGTCTCACGGTCCCAGGCGTAGATCTCCCAGGTACCCGTGGCGTTCGAGCGGTAGACACTGCGGTGCGGTGCGTCATGGGCCCAGCTCGGCAGGCTCACCCGTGCCGCGCGGAACCGCGCCTTCCAGCGTTCCTCATCGACCATGGGCCAAGCATGTCAGTCCGTGGCCTGACCCGCGGGCAGCGACCTCATACGAGGCATGGTGGTCTTGGTGCCGAAGCCCCAGTCGAGGATCGCCGCGGCGTCCTTGAACCTGCGGTTCGTGTCCGTGGTCGTGCTGTTCAGCTCCACCCCGATGAGCGTGCGCCCGTTCTTCCTGGCCGTGAAGACCAGGGAGTACCCGGCGGCGTTCGTGTGGCCCGTCTTGATGCCGGCGGCCCCGCTGTAGGAGCCCAGCAGGAGGTTCGTGTTGGCCCATTTGTACGCGGCGTGGCCGCTGGTCTTGGCCATGGAGTACGACTGGCGTCCCACGATCGTGGAGAAGTGACGGCAGCAGCATGGCGTTCAGCAGGTCCCGTACGGTCACCTTGTCGCCGGTCCTGAGGCCGGCGCTGCTCGCGTCGTTGTTGGTCACGTGGTCGACCCAGGACTTCTTGACGGTGACCGTCTGGTCCAGGTTGCCCGCGCGGAGCACGATGACCGCGGTCATCATCTTGGTGATGCTGCCGATCGGCCGCTGCATGGTCGTCGCGACGCCCCACAGTTTCTTGGCGGTGTCCGCGTCGTACAGATAGGCGCCCTTCGCGGCGACCCCGGACGGCGCCGAGGCGGCCTTGGAGATCGACGCGGTCACCGGGCCGGCAGGCGTCGTCCGTGCCGCGAGCCTCGTCTGAGCCGGGCCCTCGGCGCTCGCGGCGACGGGGACGGCACCCAGCAGGCCCGCGACGGCTCCGGCGGCGGTCAGACGAACGCTGAGGCGCATGGGATCTCCAGTTATGCGGGAGAATATCGGTGCATGCTGACAGGCCGCATATCTCCCGGCAACCTGGCGCGCCGGGGCGTGGGCCGGACCTGGACAGCGCGCCCGCGCATGGCCTCGCGGTGAACGGCGAGCTCACCAGGTGCGGGCCGTTGAGGGTTCTGGACCGGTCAGGCTTCCGGTGGCTTACCGTTGAGGGGTGGCGTCGCAGTCCTCGACCGAGTCAGTTCCCCGGCAGGCCGGTGAAGGCGCCGAGGAGGTCACACACGGCTATCCTCCGCCCGCCCGGCCGGTGGGTTCGACCGTCGTGGCCTACTGCGGTGCGGTGATGACCGTACGCGGCGAGTCCTCGGCCTCGCCCCCGCCCGACACCTGCGCCGAGTGCGCGGCGATCTGGAAGCGCCGCCGCCGCCGTTCCCGCTGACCCCGCGCCCTCTCGCCCACGGCATGCTTGGGGCCATGGACTCTGAACTCACGCTCATGGCCGTGCACGCTCACCCCGATGACGAGGTACTGGGCACGGGCGGGATATTCGCGCGTTACGCCGAGGAGGGGATCCGCACCGTCCTGGTCACCTGCACCAACGGCGAGCAGGGTGACGGTCCGGACGGGGTGAAGCCCGGCGAGCCCGGCCATGACGAGGCGGCGGTGCGGGAGCGCAGGCTCGCCGAGCTACGCGACTCCGTCGCCCACCTGGGCATCGAGCACGCCGAGTTGCTCGGCTACCGCGACTCCGGGATGGCCGGCTGGGACGCCAACGCCGACCAGGACGTCTTCGCCAACGTGCGCGTCGAGGAGGCCGCCGCGCGGCTCGGTGTGCTCATGGAGAAATACCGCCCGCAGGTCGTGGTCACCTATGACGAGAACGGCGCGTACGGCCACCCGGACCACATCCAGGCGCATCGGATCGCGGTCGCGGCCTCACAGACGTCGCATGACAAGCGCGGTATTCCGAAGAAGTTCTATTACACCGCCGTGTCGCGGTCGCAGTTCCGCCGGCTGATGGAACGCCTGCGCGAGGCCGGCCAGGAGTTCGGCGAAGAGGAGATGCCGCCTGAGGACTTCGGTACGCCGGATGAGCTGATCACGACGGTCGTGGACGTCATGCCCTACGCCGAGCGCAAGCGGAAGGCCCTGGAGGCGCACGGCAGCCAGGGCGACAGCATCTCCTTCCTGCGGATGTCGGACGACATCCAGCGCATGGTGTTCGGCTCGGAGGCCTTCGTACGCGTGCGGAGCGACGTCGCGGTTCCCGACGAGGAGGACGACCTGTTCGCCGGCCTGCGCTGACGCGTCGACCGCCCGCGATGGTGGAGCCAGCACCACCATCGCGGACCTGTCAGCCCCCCGCATCACCCGGGTGCCGCCCGTATGGGATCGCCAGGCCATAGTTCCTAGCGTCATCAGCAGCTCATTCAATCGAGGAGAAGCTGATGAAACCCAACCTCGCCGCCAGGCTCGGCGGCTGGAGTGCGCGCCACCGGAAGACCGCGATACTCGGCTGGCTGCTGTTCGTCGTGGCCGCCGTGCTGATCGGCGGCATGGTCGGCCAGAAGCAGCTGACCGACGGCGAGGAGGGCACCGGCGACTCCGGGCGTGCCGAGCGCATCATCTCCGACGCGGGCATCAAGAGCCCGGCCTCGGAGATGGTGCTCGTGCACAGCGCGGCCGTGAACGGCTTCCGCGCCGCGCTGCCGGACGTCACCCGGGCCGTACGCTCCACCGGGCAGGCGACGGGGATCCGCGAGCCGCTCGTCTCACGCGACGGCCACGACGCGTTGATCCAGTTCGACATGAGCGGTGATCCGGAGACGGCGGCGGACCGGGTCACCCCGGTCGTGAACGCGGTGTCCGCGGTCACGACGCGGCATCCCGAGGTGCGCATCGAGGAGTTCGGTGACGCCAGTGGCGAGCACTGGTTCGACCAGACGATGGGCAAGGACTTCTCCCGCGCCGAGATGACCGCCGTGCCGCTGGCCCTGGGCATTCTGCTCGTCGCCTTCGCCGCACTGCTCGCCGCGGTGGTCCCCGTCTTCATCGCGCTGACAGCGTTCCTCGCCGCCAACGGCCTGCTCGCGGTCGTCAGCCACGGCCTGCACATGGACAGCGCGGCCAACTCGGTGATGCTGCTGATGGGCCTGGCGGTCGGCGTCGACTACTGCCTGTTCTACCTGCGCCGCGAGAGGGAGGAACGCGCCGCGGGCCATGACAAGGAGACCGCTCTGCGGATCGCCGCGGCGACCTCGGGCCGTTCGGTGCTGGTGTCCGGGCTGACCGTGATGGTGGCGATGGCGGGCATGTTCCTGTCCGGCATGCTGCTGTTCGAGGGCTTCGCGGTGGCCACGATCCTCGTCGTGATGATCGCCGTCATCGGCTCGGTGACCGTGCTGCCCGCCCTGCTCTCTCTGCTCGGCGACAAGGTGGAGTTCGGCCGCGTCCCGTTCCTGCGCCGCAAGCGCTCCGGTTCGACCGGCACCGGCCGGTTCTGGAACGCCGTGCTCCGTCCGGTCCTGCGCCGCCCCGGCATCTCCGCGACGCTCGCCGCCGGCGTCCTCATCGTGCTGGCGGCGCCCGCGCTCGGCATGCACACCGAGAAGCTCAGCATCGAGCAGCAGCTTCCGCGCGACGTCCCGCTGATCCAGACCTACGAGCACATCGCCAAGGCGTTCCCCGGCGGCCCCGACCCGGCGCGGGTCGTGGTCAAGGCGCACGACATCCAGGCGCCCGCCGTGCAGTCGGCGATCAAGTCCTTCGAGTCCTCGGCGCGTACGAGCGGTGAGTTCGGCCAGTCGATCCATGCCGCGGTGTACCCGGGACCCGATGTGGCCGTGATCAGCGTGCCACTGACCGGCAACGGCTCGGACGCCACCTCCCAGCACGCGCTGAAGACGCTGCGCGGCACTCTCGTGCCGAACGCGTTCGGCCAGGTCGCCGAGACGCACGTCTCCGGCAGCCTCGCCTTCTCCAATGATTGGAACGACCAGCTCGGCCGCAGCATCGTGCCGGTCTTCCTGTTCGTGCTGGGCATCACGTTCCTGCTGATGCTGTTCTCGTTCCGCTCGGTGCCCATCGCCGTGACCGCGATCGCGTTGAACCTGCTGTCGGTCGGCGCCGCGTACGGCGTGATGGTGGCGATGTTCCAGCACGGCTGGGGTGCGAGCCTGGTCGCCACGCACGGCGTGGGCGCGATCGAGGCCTGGCTGCCGCTGTTCGTCTTCGTGGTGCTGTTCGGGTTGTCGATGGACTACCACGTGTTCGTCGTGTCCCGCATCCGCGAGGCGCACGACCGCGGCGTGCCGACCACGGAGGCGGTCGCCTCGGGCATCCGCTCGACCGCGGGCGCGGTGACGAGCGCCGCGGCGATCATGGTCGCCGTGTTCGCCATCTTCGGCACGCTGTCAATGCAGGACTTCAAGCAGATGGGCGTCGGCCTGTCGGTCGCGATCCTGCTGGACGCGACGATCGTCCGCGCCGTACTGCTCCCGTCGGTGATGACGCTGCTGGGCGACCGCAACTGGTACCTGCC
>DASQPY010000344.1:0-15713 GCA_035643735.1 Actinoallomurus sp.
GCCCACATGGTCTCGCGCATCGCGTCGTCCTCGTCGGCGTGCGCGGTGTGGCCCTCCTGCCAGAGGAACTCGGTGGTGCGCAGGAACATGCGCGGACGCAGCTCCCACCGCACGACGTTGGCCCACTGGTTGAGCAGCAACGGCAGGTCGCGGTGCGAGTCGATCCACTTGGCCATGTACTCGCCGATGACGGTCTCGGAGGTGGGCCGCACGACCAGCGGCTCCTCCAGCTCCTTACCGCCGGCGATCGTCACCACGGCCAGCTCGGGGGAGAAACCCTCGACGTGCTCGGCCTCGCGCTTGAAGTAGGACTCCGGGATGAACATCGGGAACGCGGCGTTGCCGTGCCCCGCCTCTTTGATGCGCCCGTCGAGATCGGCCTGCAGCAGCTCCCACATGCGGTAGCCGTACGGCCGGATGACCATGGTGCCCCGCACCGGGCCACGGTCGACGAGCTCGGCCTGGATAACGACCTCGTTGTACCAGGCGGAGAAGTCTTCAGACTGAGGAGTGACACCTTCCCGACTCACGCAGCCGAGCGTACCGGCCCCTGGCACCGCATGTGGACGACCCGCCTCAGGCGAGCCCCTTATGCCACCCACACAGGCGGGCGGACTACCGTACGGGGGTGCCAGACGAGTCAACGCCAGAGTCCCAGGCCGAGCCGGAGCCCCAGGCGGAGAAGGATCCCAAGAAGCGGAATCGCTCCTTCCTGCGCGAGCTGCCCATCCTGATCGGCGTCGCGCTCGTGTTGACGTTGCTGATCAAGACCTTCCTCATCCAGGCCTTCTTCATCCCGTCGGAGTCGATGGAGCGCACCCTGCACGGCTGTGCCGGGTGTACCGGCGACCGGATCCTGGTGGAGAAGGTCGGCTACCGGCTGCACGACCCCCGCCCCGGGGACATCGTCGTCTTCCGCGCACCGCCGTCCTGGGAGCCCGAGGCGACGTTCGCCAAGCCGAAGAACCCGGTGCGGCGCGCCCTGAACTGGGTCGGCGGGGCGTTCGGCCTCCCACAGCCGAACGAGAAGGACCTGGTCAAGCGGGTCATCGCCGTCGGCGGCCAGACGGTGCGGTGCTGCGACGCCCAGGGGCGCGTGATCGTCGACGGGCATCCGCTGGACGAGCCGTACATCTTCGAGAACGATCATCGGCCGTTCGGGCCGGTCACGGTCCCGGCCGGGCGCCTCTGGGTCATGGGCGATCATCGCGCGGACTCCGCGGACTCCCGCTTCCACCTCGAGGACGGCAACCACGGCACGGTCCCGGTGGACAACGTGATCGGCCGGGCCTTCGTGATCATGTGGCCGCCGTCCCGCTGGAACACCCTGGGCAAGGGCGGCTGAGCCCAGGGTCCATCGAGGCGACGTCCTCGGCGCGTGCCCTCATCGCGCCGGCCGTACGTGGCGGGCCGTAGATCCGGCCCGCCACGGTTCGCGGGCCTCAGAGATGCAGGTCCCACACCTCGAGCCGTCTGACCCGCTACGGGAAAGACGCCCGTTTCCGCCGAGGGCGCCCGGATGCGAAAACCGCTTTGGCACATCCGGGGTGATGGCCCAGACTTGGCCGGCGTGGGCCATGTCGAAGTCGCACATCTCGATCACGCTCTTCCGGACGGACGGGTGCTGCTCTCCGACGCCTCGTTCCGGGTCGCCGACGGGATGGTGGCGGCGCTCGTGGGGCCCAACGGCGCCGGCAAGACGACTCTGCTCCGCCTGGTGGCGGGCGACCTCGATCCGCAGTCCGGCTCGGTCGGGCGCAGTGGCGGCCTCGGGGTGATGCGGCAGTTCATCGGCAACATCCGCGACGAGTCGACCGTGCACGACCTGCTCGTGTCGACCGCACCGCAGCGTGTACGCGACGCGGCCGCCGCGCTCGAACGCTCCGAGCTCGCCATGATGGAGCGCGACGACGAGCCCACTCAGCTGGGCTACGCCAAGGCACTCGCCGACTGGGGCGACGCCGGCGGGTACGACGCCGAGGTGCTCTGGGACGCCTGTTGCGTCGCCGCGCTCGGCACCTCCTATGACCACACCCGATGGCGCGACGTGAAGACGCTGTCCGGCGGGGAGCAGAAACGCCTTGTGCTGGAGGCCCTCTTCCGCGGCCCGGACGAGGTCCTGTTGCTCGACGAGCCCGACAACTACCTCGACGTGCCGGGCAAGCTGTGGCTGGAGGAAAAACTCCGCGAAACGCCCAAGACGGTGCTGCTCGTGTCCCACGATCGTGAGCTGCTGGCCCGTGCCGCACGCCAGATCGTCACCGTCGAGTCCGGCACCGTCTGGGTGCACGGCGGCGGCTTCGCCACCTATGCCCAGGCCCGGCGCGACCGCAACGAGCGCCTGGAGGAGCTGCGCCGCCGCTGGGACGAGGAGCACGCCAAGATCAAGGCGCTCGTGCTGATGTTCAAGCAGAAGGCCAAGTACAACTCCGACATGGCCTCCCGCTACCAGGCGGCACAGACACGCCTGCGCAGGTTCGAGGAGGCGGGCCCGCCGGAGATCCCGCCGCGCGACCAGAACCTCAAGATGCGGCTGCGCGGCGGGCGTACGGGCAAGCGCGCGGTCATCTGTGAGGGGTTCGAGCTGACCGGGCTGATGCGCCCGTTCGACACCGAGGTCTGGTACGGCGAGCGCGTCGCGGTGCTCGGCTCCAACGGTTCGGGCAAGAGCCACTTCCTGCGGCTCCTCGCCGGGGAGGACGTCGCGCACACCGGCGTGGCCCGGCTCGGCGCGCGGGTCGTGCCGGGGCTGTTCGCGCAGACCCACGCCCGGCCGGAGCTGCGCGGCCGGACACCGGCCGAGATCTTGATGACCGAGCACGCGCGGCTGCGCAACGAGGCGATGTCGGCACTGTCGCGCTATGAGTTGCAGTACTGCGGGGACCAGCCGTTCGAAACGTTGTCCGGCGGCCAGCAGGCGCGCCTGCAGATCCTGCTGCTGGAGATGAGCGGCTGCACCCTGCTGCTGCTCGACGAGCCCACCGACAACCTCGACCTGGCCAGCGCCGAGGCGCTGCAGGAGGGCCTGGAGGCCTACGAAGGGACGGTGCTGGCGGTCACGCACGACCGGTGGTTCGCCAGATCCTTCGACCGGTTCCTTGTGTTCGGCGGGGACGGGTCGGTCTATGAGTCCCCCGAACCGGTCTGGGACGAGACCCGCGTCGAACGCCCGCGTTGAGACGCGGGCTCAGCCGGGCAGCTCCAGGTCGAACTCGATCTCGACCGGGTCGGCGACCTTGAGCTGGCCGAACAGCGCCGAGTAGGGCTTGATGTCCCACTGGGACTGCACGACGGTCGCGCCACCGGTCAGCCGGTCGCCGGACACCCGGCCGCTGATGGTGACGGGCCGGGTACGGCCCATGATCGTCAGCTCGCCCTCGACCGTGAACGCCTCGGGCGTGCCCTGGACGCGGGTGGACCGGAACGTGATCGTCGGATGCGCGGAGGTGTGCAGGACCTTTTCGCGGATGTTCTTCACGATCTCGCCCCGGTCGGAGTCGGACAGCGGCAGTACGCCGCCCGCACCCTCGCGGACCTCGATCGAGTCGACCTCGATCTCGGCGCTGATGGTGGAGTTCGCGGGCTCGGCGGCGTCGACGGACGCCTGCCCGGACCAGCGGGTGACCTCAAGAGTCAGATCGTGACCCGCACGGCGGCCGAGACCGCTCCGGGACGTCTTGAGCAGAAGACTCCCTGACGCCGGACCCAGCTCGTACGAACCCTCGGTCAGTACCACGTTCGTCACGGTACGCCTCCTTGGGCGAGCGCACGAGCCCCGGCGAGACCTCCCGCCGGGGCGTGCTCTGGTGTGGATCTCAGTGCTCGCTGAGCAGGCCGATGGCGCGCACCACCTCGCCCAGTGTCCGGAACTGCTTGCCATCCGGTAGTCCGGAGACGGCGTCGATGACCGACTCGGGCGCCCGATGGGATCTCAGGTGGGTGAGCAGACGCGCCCGGTCGGCGGGAAACTCACTCGGCGGCAGGTGCCGGGTCAACGCGGCACGGCGCGCGACGTCGGCGGGTGACATGCCGCGCGGTGGAGTCCTCGGACGCTCCGGCGGAGCGTCCCCGCCCCCCTGCCGGCTCTCCCTCGTGCGGCCGACTCCGCTCCTGCTCAGGCTTTCGGTCTCCTTACGCAGGTCTCGGACCGGACCCTGCTTGTCGCTCTCGCGGTGCATAGACCTCACCTTTCGCGTAGCCCTCTCAGGCGCCCCCACGCGCTGGCGTACCTGATCGACCTCCCTCGCGGACGAGCGCCGGAATGCTCCACCTTTCGTAGGGCGGCCGCCGCGCGGTCCCCCTGTGAGCCGCCGTACCCGAGCCGGGCCATGGCGAACCCTCGCTCTCCGAAGGGGCCTGGTCAGAGCGCGCCGGAACCCGGACCGAGCGCTTGGTCATCGTCCGGCCGGGGCGCGGGACGCCTGCTGGGCTCGGCGAGCCGGGCGGGCCCGAAGACGGCCAAGCCGGCGCGCCGCTTGGTGATGGTGATCGCCTCGTCGGTACTGCGGACCTCGCCGTCACAGGCGAACCGCAGCGGGCCGCCGGTCGCCTCGACGCGCAGCGCGGTGGTGCGCCATGCCTTGTAGTCGGGCATCAGGTGCAGGTGCCCGACCAGCAACGCCGCGACCGCGCGCGCCTTGCCGATGTGCCGCTTCGCGCCGACCAGCCGTACGTCGACCACGCCGTCGGCGAGATGGCGCCGCCAGGTCGGGGCGACGCCGTACGAGCCGTAGCGGCAGTTGCCGAGGAAGGCGAACCACACCCGCAGCCGCCGCCCCTCGATGTTCACCTCGGTCGGCTCGGTGTGACGCAGCACGCGGACCGCGGCCACCGCCAGCGCGGGCCACTTGCCGAGGCGGCCCTCCAACCGGGTGCGCATGTCGACGAGTTCGGTGTACGCGCCGAAGCTCGCCGTGTTGAGGAACAGCCGCTCCCCCGCACACGCGACGTCCACGCGTACGACGCCACCCGAGCGGTAGGCCTCGATCGCGTCCTTGACGGTCTCCAGGCCGATCACGCGGGAGAAGTGGTTCAGCGTGCCGCCGGGGATCACCAGCAGCGGCAGGTTGCGCTCGACCGCGACCTCGGCCCCGGCGTTGACCGTGCCGTCTCCGCCGCACACCCCGAGCACGGTCGCCCGGTCCGCGGCGTCCCGCAGGGTCTTTCCCAGGTCCTCGCCCGCATCGACGATCTCCGCGGCCGGCAACTCCGAGCGCAGCGTACGGCTGACGTCGCCGCCGCCCGCGTCCTGGTTGATCACCACGACGACGCCGGCACCATCGGCGGAAACTCCGGCGACGGCCTCGGACGGCATCGACCAGACACCGGCGGCGGGCGCGGGGCGGGTGGGCCACACCATGCGTGTGGTGGCCGCCGCGACCGCGCCGAGCGCCAGTCCGGCGAGCACGTCACCCGGATAGTGCGCTCCGGTGTAGACGCGGGAGAAGGCCACCCCGGCGGCCGCGACCGCCACCGGCACGGCGACCGACTTGGGCGCCTCCATCGCGAGTGCCCCCGTGAAGGCGGCGGCCGCCGCCGAATGCCCGGACGGGAAGGACGGGGAGGTCGGCACTCGCCAGCGGACCCGCGAAGACGGGATCAGGGTGCCTCGGCCGATGCTCGTCGGCAGGCCGCTCAGCTCGATCAACGGACGGCCGCGGCGGAACAACTGCTTGCCTGCCAGGTTGGCGATCGGGCTTGCCAGGCCGAGGGCGAACACCCCGCGCATCGCGGCGCGGCGTAGTCGCGGCTGCCTCGTCACGGCGAGCCCGCCCGCGATGCCGATCCACAGCAGTGAGTGGTCGGCTGCTCTGGACAGGCGGGGGAGAACGTATTCGAAGCCGGTCAGCCGTGCCGCGGCCACCGCGTCGAAGGCACGTTGGTCTACTCGGCTCGCTCGTTGCAACAGGGGCATGCGAGCGTCTATCCCCCGTCGAGGTCAAGATATGTCCGCGGTCGCGGCAAGGTCATCGCTCGTCGGCCTGCCGAAAACGGGGCTATCACCGTTCCGTCCTGGATCACGCGGAAGATCACATTCTCGCCATGCATCTCACCGAACGTCGTTGCCGAGCCCGTGTCTGCAATAAGCTCATCCGCATGAGTCACCCGGAACGGCTCGGAGCCTCGGGTGGTGGATCGGCACATGCGATCGCGGAGCCCCCTTCGGTGAACGGGCATCCCTCGCTGGCCGAGTTCGCCACCGGATTCGGGCTCAAGCAGAGCGCCGCCCGCCCCCCGCTGGGCTCGTACATCCGTCAGGTCTGGCAGCGTCGCCATTTCATCTGGGCCTTCGCGTCGGCAAAGAACATCGCGATGTACACCGAATCGCGGCTGGGCCAGGTCTGGCAGGTCCTGACACCGCTGCTGAACGCGGCGGTCTACTACCTGATCTTCGGCCTGCTGCTCGGGCAGAGCCGCGGCCTGCCGCACAACACCTTCATCCCGTTCCTTGTGGCGGGCGTCTTCGTCTTCACCTTCACCCAGCGGTCGGTCAACGCCGGCGCCAAGTCGGTCGGCGACAACCTCTCGCTGATCCGCGCGCTCCACTTCCCCCGGGCGAGCCTCCCCCTGGCGTACACCATCATCGAGCTGCAGCAGTTGCTGATCTCGCTGGGCGTGCTCTTCGTCATCGTGCTGGGCTTCGGCGAGCCACTGACATTCCGCTGGCTGCTGCTGATCCCGGTCCTGCTCATGCAGGTGGCGTTCAACGTCGGGATCGGGCTCTTCGTCTCCCGCATCGGGGCGTTCAACCGTGACATCCAGCAGCTCCTGCCGTTCCTGCTGCGGACCTGGCTCTACTTCTCCGGGATCATCTACAGCCTCTCGGCGCTGAAGACGAAAGGCCAGCTGGCCGCGCATCCGTGGATCGGGCATGTGCTGGACGCCAACCCTGGATATGTCTACGTCGAGCTGGTCCGTGACGCGCTGCTGTCCAGCTATCGCGACTACGTCCACACGCAGCTGCACGAGCAGACCACCCAGCTGTGGTGGTACGCCATCGGCTGGTCCGTGGTGATGTTCCTGGTGGGATTCTGGTTCTTCTACCGCGCCGAGGAGAGGTACGGCCGTGGCTGATGTCAAGGAGAAGTTCAAGGTGTCCGGGGAACCCGTCGACTCCGCGCCTCCGGTGACGATCGATCGGGCCCGTGAGCCCATCGTGGTCGTCGACGATCTCCACATCATCTACCGCGTGTACGGCGCGGGCGGCAAGGGGAACGCCGCGAGCGCCTTCGTGCGCGTCCTCCGCCGGGAGAACCGCCCGACGATGAAGGAGGTCCACGCGATCCGCGGACTGTCCTTCGTCGCGTACAAGGGTGACGCGATCGGCGTCATCGGTACCAACGGGTCGGGTAAGTCCACGCTGCTCAAGGCCATCGCCGGGCTGCTACCGCCGGAGCGCGGTGGCGTCTACACCGCCGGCCAGCCGTCGCTGCTCGGCGTGAACGCCGCCCTGATGAACGACCTCACGGGCGAGCGCAACATCGTCCTCGGCTGCCTGGCGATGGGCATGTCACCCGACCAGGTCAAGGCGAAGTACGACGAGATCGTGAAGTTCGCCGGGCTCAAGGAGGGCTTCATCCAGCTTCCGATGCGGGCCTACTCCTCCGGCATGGGCTCGCGGCTCCGGTTCGCGATCGCCGCGTCCAAGTCCCACGACGTGCTGCTCATCGACGAGGCGCTCGCCACCGGCGACGCCAAGTTCCGCCGCAAGAGCGCGAAGAAGATCGATGAACTGCGTAACGAGGCGGGCGCCGTCTTCCTCGTCGCCCACCAGCTCGACTCCATTCTCGAGATGTGCAACCGGGTCCTGTGGATCGACGAGGGCACGATGGTGATGGACGGCGACCCCGAGACGGTCGTCGACGCCTACAACGAGGCGAACGCCAAGTAGATCCCCGCACGCTCGGCGGTCAGGTCATCTTTCGGCCACGTGACCGCCGAGCGGGAAGCGGCTCGCCGCCGTGCGCCACAGCTCGGCGAAGTTGGCCTCGTACGCCCCGTACACCGTGGCGCTCTCGATCGCCAGCATCGTCTCGTCGTTGTCCCGCAGCCCGGCGACGGTGGAGTTCGCGCTGCCGGTGATGACCAGCCGCCGGTCGTGCCCCGAGTAGGTGCCGCCGATCGTCACGTACTTGGAGTGGACGTAGGCCTCCACCACGTCGAACGCGCTCAGGTCCAGATAGCTGTAGTGGCTGCTGAGCAGCCGCGGGCCGCCGGATCGCGTCAGGATTCTCCGGGCGGCGCGGCCGAGGTTGGTGTAGATGACGCGCACGTCGCAGCCCTGGTGGGCGAGCGACCACAGGCGGCGGGCGATGTCGGCGCGGGTCAGGGAGAAGGCCGTCATGTGCACCGCGGTGTGGGCGGCGCAGCCGACGTGGCCGAGCTGCCCGTAGAGCGTGTCGCTCTTCTTCGTACGGCCGGCGCGCGGGAACGTGTAGAGCGTACGGCCGCCGCTGCGGGTCACGTGGTAGCGGTAGTGGCGCCGGGCGGCCAGGGCCGAGAAGTAGCGGCCGTAGCCGCGGTAGAGCCGCGCGTCGCTGAGCGTGAGGGCGTTGTTCCAGGCGTTCACGCGGTTGGTCGTGGTCAGGTTGGCCGAGGACTGCACGACCACGTCGCGCGCCGAGCCGGTGCGCGAGAACAGAAAGAACTTGTTGTGCATGACCCCATGGCCGACGCAGCCTTTCTTGCAGGCCGTCACCCATGACGACCGGCCGCGGCCGGTGCCGAGCGCCCGCGCGAGCCTGCGGTACGCCGGGCTGTTCCGTGCGCCCGCGTCGACCACGAGCTGGATCCGCACGCCGCGCTTTCTGGCGTCGAGAAGGGTCTGCGCGAACGTCGGCGAGGTGAACCGGTACATCGCGATGCGGATCAGGCCTCCACGCGGGACCGCGGCGGCCAGCGCGTTCACGTGGGAGCCGATGGCGCTCTGCTCTTCGGACGAGCCGGAGGGGATGTTGAACACCACCGAGGGTGCCTGCCTCCTGGCGACGAGGGGCGTCGTGACGGCCGCGTGGACGTCCGCGACGACGGCCAGCATGCTCGCGACGACGACCGTGCTGACCGTGGCGGCGGTGACTCGGCGCATGGGGGCTTCTCTCCTCGGCTTCGGCGGCCCGGCGGGTCCACGGCCGGGCGAGTCGGCGGCCGGACGCTCATCCTGGCCCGCCATGGTCACGGACTGTAGCGCGTTGATCACGCAAATGGCGTGTTCGGCCAAAGAAAACCCGTGCGCGGGAGGGCTACGGCGAACTGCCCCTAGATGAGGCCCCAATGTCGATCTACTTTCAAAGGAGACGCTCTTCCTAGGAAGGCAGGGGTTGAGACCGACCACCGAACGGCCCGGCGAAGAGCCCGGCGAACACAGGGGCCGGCATCGCCGGCGGGCGAGCCGTCCGTGAGGCGCCGCGATGAGTCGGCCACGAAGGCCGTTGAGGCCAAAGCTCTCGTCAAGGTGTACCAGGGACCCCGCGACAAACGCGTCCGCGCGCTCGACGGCGTCGACCTGAGCTCGAACCACAGTGAGTACCTGGTCCTGCTCGGCCCCTCGGGGTGCGGTAAGACCACACTGCTGCGCACCATCGCCGGCCTCGAGAGGCCGACCGAGGGTGAGGTCCACATCGGCGGCCAGCTCGTGAACGGGCTGCCGCCGAGGATCCGGCGGGTGGCGATGGTGCTCCAGTCGTACGCGCTCTATCCGCACAAGACCGTCCACGACAACATCGAGTTCCCGCTGAAGGCCGAGCACGTGCCGCGCCATCTGCGCGAACGCAAGGTTCGCTGGGCGGCGGACCTGCTCGGCATCCCGGACCTGCTGAGCCGCAGGCCCCGGCAGCTGTCGGGTGGCGAACGCCAACGCGTCGCACTGGCGCGTGCCCTCGTACGCGAGCCCGCGGTGTTCCTGCTCGACGAGCCGCTGTCCGGGCTGGACGCGAAGCTGCGCGCCACCACACGTGACGAGCTGAAGCGCTTCCAGCGGCAGATCGGCACCGCCACGATCTACGTGACGCACGACCAGGAGGAGGCGATGGGACTGGCCGACCGCGTCGCCGTGCTGGAGGCCGGGCGGCTGCGCCAGGTGGGCACGCCGCGCGACATCTACGACGAGCCGGCCGACACGTTCGTCGCGACGTTCGTCGGAGCGCCGCCGATGAATCTCGTGCAGCGCGGTGACCGGCTCGTCGGCTTCCGGCCCGAGCATCTGCTGCCGGCCGAGAACGTCGCGTACGACTCCCGTGTCACGATGCCCCTGCGGATCGAGCGCATGGAGTACCTGTCCGGCGACCGGCACGTCTACGGCACGGTCACCAGGATCGGCCTGGAGACGCGAGTGATCGCCCGGCTGCCCGCGACGGTGATCACGCCGCTGGCGGTCGGCGAGACGCACGAGTTCGCGGTGCCGACGGACCGGCTGCGCTTCTTCGACGCCGAGTACGGCACTCGTGCGGCGCCGGTCCGGATCGGCGGTTGACGGGCGTGGCCGTGGGCGACCGAGGGGGCGATCGGGCGGGCGCGGGACAGAAGGCGCGGCTCGCCGATCGCGAGGGCTTCTTGGCCTGGGCGTTCCTGCTGCCCTCGATCGTCTACCTGACGGTGCTCGTGGTGGCCCCGTTCGGGCTGACGGTGGCGTTCGCGTTCTCCCGCTCGACCAGTGAGGCGCCGTCGTACCGGTTCGCGGGGCTGCGCAACTTCCGCGCGATCTTCGGTGACCACGCCTTCTGGCGCTCCCTCATCGACACTCTCGCGCTGACCGCCGTCTCGACCGTCCTTGTCGTGGCGTTCGGCACGATCCTGGCCAACGTCCTGCTCGCCGACTTCCGCTTCCGCCGTACGGTGCGCACGGCCGTCCTGCTTCCCTGGACGACGCCCGTCGCCCTGTCGGCGATCTCCTGGCGGTGGCTGCTCGGCTCGGCCGGTTCCCCGGTGGACCGGATCCTGCGGGAGGCCTCGCTGCTGCACGGCGGGGAGTCGCCGCTCGCGCGGGCGCCGTCGGCGATGGTGTCGGTGGTCGCGGTGCACGTTTGGCGGCTGACACCCCTCGCCGCGGTGATCGTGATGGCCGGGCTCGCCGCGATCCCGCGGGGCGTCTGGGACGCCGCGCATCTGGACGGCGCGGGCTTCTGGCGGCGGTTCTTCGGGGTCACCCTCCCGCTGACGCTGCCGGTGACCGCGGTGGCGGCGGTGTTCACGGCGGCCTTCACCGTGGGGGACATGGCCGTCGTGCGGGTCCTCACCGGGGGTGGGCCCGGCGACTCCACGCAGGTGCTGCCCGCGCTGGCGTACCTGCACGGCGTCGACCGGGGCGATGCCGGGAGCGGCGCCGCGATCGCGCTCTTCCTGTTCCCGTTGTTCCTGGCCGGCGTGATGGTGGTGCTTCGGGTCATGCGGCGCATGGGGCACCGGCCGTGAACGGGCTGGCGGCGCGTACGGCCGCGCGGGAGATGGGCCGGCAGCGGCGGATGGCGGCGGCCCAGCAGGTCGCGGTGCGCGTGACGGTCTACGCCGTGGCCGTCGCGGCGGCGCTGGTCTGCGCGGCGCCGTTCCTGTGGGGCCTGGTCTCCGCGTTCGAGCATGACACCGGCGGCTCCGCGCGTACGGTGCGCGGGCCGACCACCGAGCACGTCCGCCTGCTGTTCCACTCGACGCCGTTCGCGACTCTGGTGGTGAACACCCTGGTCGTGGGCGGCCTGGTCGTGGTCGTGACGCTGGCGCTGGCACTGCCGGCGGCGTACGCGCTGACCCGGCTGCACCGATCCTGGGGCACGCCGGCCGGGATCGCTATCCTGCTCGTCTACCTGGTGCCGCCGTCGCTGCTGTTCCTGTCGCTGTCGCGTGTCGTGGCGACGCTCGGCCTGGCGGACTCCTTCTGGTCGCTGGTCCTCGTCTATCCGACCGTCACGGTGCCGGTGTCGGTGTGGCTGCTCGCGGGGTTCCTGCGGGCGGTGCCGGTCGACATCGAGGAGCAGGCGATGGTCGACGGGCACAGCCGCCTCGGCGCGTTCGTGCGTGTGGTCGCGCCGCTGGTGCTGCCGGGGGTGGCGGCGGTCGTGGTCCTGACGTTCACGCTGGCCGCCGGGGAGTTCACGTACGCGCTGACGTTCGTGTGGTCGGGCGCGCGGATGCCGGTGAGCACCGGCCTGCCCGCCGTGCTCGGCAGCGGCGACCCGGCGCTGTGGCGGACGGTGCAGACCGGTGCGGTGCTCGTGGCGATCCCCCTCGCGGTCGCGTGCGGCCTGTTCCTCGACCGGTTCGTGGCCGTGCTGGTCGTGGGGCCGGACCGGGACTGACCCGCCGGCGGCGCCGACCTGTCGGAGACCGGCGTACGGCGAGGAGGTCGCGTTCGCCGTCTTCGGCAGTGCCGATCCGAAGATCTGTTCCTGGGTTCCCGGGGGTGACGTACGGCGGCTGAGGCCTGGTCCTGATAGGACTTAGGGAGCGCCCGGCGAGTGGCCATCGGGTCCGCGACAACGCGACAGGGCGCTCTCGAACACCCACGATCCCCGGAGGTTGCCATGGTCGGCAGGCCGCCCCTTCCGCACGACTTTCTCCCCCAGGTTCAGTCCTTCACCGTGACCAGCGAAGACGTCGCGGACGGCGAGCGCCTGTCCAACGCCCAGGTCTTCAACGACTGGGGCTTCAGCGGCGACAACATCTCACCTCAGCTCAGCTGGACGGGCTTCCCCGCCGAGACCAGGAGCTTCGCCGTCACCTGCTACGACCCCGACGCGCCCACCGGCAGCGGCTTCTGGCACTGGGTGCTGTTCGACATCCCGGCGTCGGTGACCGAGCTGCCGGGTGGTGCGGGCGGCGGCGGCTTCGAGGGCCTGCCGCAGGGAGCCGTACACGCACGCAACGACTACGGCAACAAGGAGTTCGGCGGCGCGGCGCCACCGCCCGGCGCCCCGCACCGCTACGTCTTCACGGTGCACGCGCTGGACGCCGAGTCGCTGGGCCTGCCCGACGACACGGCACCCGCGGTCGTCGGCTTCAACATCACGGCGCACACGCTGGCCCGCGCCCAGATCGTCGCGGAGTACGAAAGCTAGGGCGCGTCTGACAGATCCGGTTCGTAGCGAGCGGCGTCAAGGCGGCGCATCGCGATAGGCAGCGGGCCTTGGGAACAGGCGCGTTCGAGTGGTGGGAGTGGGTTGTCGCCACCAGCGCCCCACGCCGGGCTGCCGCGCACGACCTCGCGCTGCGGCTACTCAACCCCGAAGGCTCTCGGGGCCGAAGGTTCTCGGGGCCGTACCCTCAGCGGGCACGGCCCCGAACCAAGCCCCGTCGGCGCACCCCGCGGGGCCAATGCGACGTTGGGCCGGGTCCCGGCCCCGTGGTCACCTCCGGACCCCCGGAGACGCCGGCCGCCGTCACATCAGGACCTGGGTCGCCGTTCACACACCGACCCAGGCCATCCCATGATGGACCGCGGCGCAATCGTTCCGCTTCGCGTCCGCTATCGCTCGGCGGACAGCCGATGCGACGCTCCTTGAGTCTCGCGCGGGGTCACACGGAGGGGCCGGCGGCGGCGAGGTCGTGCGCCGAGGTGTCTCCGCCGAGGGCCATGCCCTCGAAGGGGAACCGCTCGGCGCCGAAGGCCGGCCTCAGGTCGGTGAGCCACACCGCCTCGGGGTCGTACCTGGCGAAGAACGGCTTGTTCACCATCTCCGGGTCGCGGCACTGGATGAAGTGCAGGACGAAGAGCTTCTCTCCGTTGATCTCGACCACGCCGTCGACGCAGACCTTGCCCGGCGTCGCGGACATGGAGGGCCCGCGGACCGTACGGCAGAGGCCGGAGACGTTTTTGTAGGAGTCACGGAAGACCTCGTAGGCGCGCGCGAGCGTCACCGCGAAGTAGTCCTGGGGGCCCGTGTCACGCTCCACGAACATGTAGTACGGCACCATGCCCATGCGGAGCTGGCGCCGCCACATCGTCTCCCAGATCTCCGGGGAGTCGTTGATCGTGCGGATCAGCGGTGCCTGGGTGCGGATGACGGCACCGGTGTCGCGGATGCGGCGGACCGCCTCGGCGACCATGGGGGGCTCCAGCTCACGCGGATGCGTGAAGTGGGCCATGAAGGCGAGGTTCTTGCCGGCCTCGCCCACCTGCTCGAACAGACGCAGGGTGTCATCGGCGTCCGGGTCGGTCACCCAGCGCTGCGGCCAGTAGGCCAGGGCCTTGGTGCCGATGCGGATCGACTCGAGCTGCTCGACCTCGAGCAACGGCTCGATGTAGCGCCGCAGCACCGGCTCACCCATGATCATCGGGTCGCCGCCGGTGAACAGGATGCTGGTGACCTCGGGGTGGCTCGACAGGTAACTCTTCAGACGCTCGATGTCGTCGGCGGCCATCTTGAGGTCGGGCTCGCCGACGAACTGCGCCCAGCGGAAGCAGTACGTGCAGTAGGCGTGGCAGGTCTGCCCCTGCTTGGGGAAGAACAGCACGGTCTCGTGGTACTTGTGCTGCACGCCCGGCATCGGCTCCTCACGGAAGCTCGGGATGTTGAGCTGCAGCTGACCGGCCGGATGGGGGTTGAGCTTCATCCGTACTTGGTGGGCCAGGGCCTCGATCTCCGCCTTGGGTGCGTCGCGGCGGAGCAGGTCGGACAGCTGCGCGACGTCCTCGGGGGGCAGCATGTCCTCTTGGGGAAAGACGAGCCGGTAGATCGGGTCGTCGGGGGCCGCGGACCAGTCAATCAGCTCGTCGAGGACGTAGCTGTTCGTACGGAACGGCAGAACCGCGGCAACAGCCCTGGTGCCCAGGCGTTGCTCGGCGGTCAGCCCGGCGCGAGCGGTGAGCTCGTCCAGGTGTTTCGCCGTGAAGGCGCGGTATCGGCGGCCGGGGGATCGCACAGCGGCCGGCGCCGCGTCATTGACCAAGGTCACGTGTTGTTACTCCTTTGAATCGAGGGAAAGCGTGCGATGCACCGCCCTCGCCCGTACGGACGGGCGGACACTCGCTGGTACGTGGTGTCGCCTCCTTCAAGCCGGACTACGGCGCCGCAGGTCGCAGCGCCGCTACGCTCCCCACCCCATTGAACCCTGAATCTCCCGTTTCTTACGAATCTGATACCCGTCCGGACGCTTATCGATACGCACGCCCGTCGACCACTGAACCGTCAACGTCACGGGCGGTCCATAAGTGTCAGCTCGACACGCCCCCGGAAGGGGGTGATCTCGGTAAGCAGTCTGCGACATACTGTGGTGACACATCCCGCTACGCGACAGATGTCACTGTGGCCCCACGGTGAGACTGCCGCCCCACGTGGAGAGGTCGTGGGTAGACACCGCAAACGGCAACGGAGGCACCCCCGCCGGGTCAGTCGCCGAATCGCACTGGTCTCGGCCGGCCTGCTCGTACCACTGACGGGTGGCGCCGTGGTGTTCGCCGCCACACAGGACCCGGGCCTGCCGACCGGGAGATCGCACGCCCATGACCCATCGATCAATAAGGCGACGATCGAGGACGGATCGGCCATCCGGCCCCAGGCGGGCGAACGCACGCCGTCGTCCTCCCCCGCCCCGCGGAACGCCGGCGCCGCGTCGCCGCCGCCCGCGCCTTCCGGTCCGCACATCGGATTCGCGCCGTACGCCGACGTACTGGCCTGGCCTCCGCTGAACCTGTCCAAGACCGAGGCCCGCGTGAAGGACTTCACGATGGGGTTCGTCTCCGCGGGTGGCGGATGCTCGGCCGCCTGGGGCGGAATGTCCCCGGTCGA